>NZ_PYSV01000018.1 GCF_003028415.1 Deinococcus arcticus | reverse complement strand
CAGGGGCAGGAGCACGTGGAGGAAGACGTCATCGGTCAGTTGTTCGTCTTGAAAACATCGGTGTATTCGCTTTTTTCGGGCTTCAGGCGACGCTTCACTGGGCAGGAACGTAGCCAGGACCCGGTGACAGGTCGATTGTGCTTGAATCAGGGCTTCGATCACGTCAGCGACACGCTGCAGCGTGTCGCGCCGGAGGAAGGGAAGTCGTGCTTTCAACAGGTCGGCGAGATGGGTACACTCACCTGGAGCGGCATCGTGGATTGTCACAGACCAGTGATGCCGCTCTTGTGCTGCCCACAATGTGGTCACGGCTAGAAAATGGCGGACGACGTCTCAGTCGATCCAAAACCTAAGATGTCCGGTACTGAGGTCCGTCAGCATGACGATTTCATCTTTGACAGCGGACAGTTCTACAGGTGGGACCAATTGCAGGAAGGGGACGCCGTGCGCATGTTGGGCCGAATCTTTTCGAGACAATGAGCTGATTCCTGGAGCATTCGCGCCCGCACCAAACCGACATGGAAGTCGACTTAGTGGTCTGATGGCGAGATATGTCGACAGTTTTGCTGAAGGGCTGTACGGCTTGTCGGACTTTTACTGCCATCTCTACTGTCAAAGTTTTTCTCAATCAGACCATTAACTCTACGGGTCAGTAGCTTTCCTCATCCTTCGTCCAGGTGATCAGGTACAGCGTCTGCCCGTGCTTGTCCTCGACTTCCACGTATCCACTAGGGTGCATTTCGGTGGCGGTGTACTCGTGTCCCTCGTTAGCGGCGGCGCGGGCTTTGACGTAGGTGCCGAAGCGGGCGACCGTCTGTACGCCGTCGGGGGTGGGTTGCAGGAGGCTGTAGGTCATGCCTCACCGTATCCTCTCCCTCATCTGCAGATGTCCTCATGTGATCCCCAGTCCGCACATTACAAATAGGAAAATGCACTTTCCGATTTCCGCCGTCCCACACGAGCTCCCTAAGACTTAAAATTGTCACTACCGTGTCACTACCAGCCTGGGAAAGGGTGGGAGAACGAGAGAAACAGGAAGAAGAATCGAATCAGCAAACTCCATCCAGAACGACAAAAAGTGAATATCAGGGAAAACCTGGGATACCAGAAAAGAAATTCGTAATCAGTAGGTCGTCGGTTCGAATCCGACCCTCGGCTCCAGAGACAGGACTCCGCCCCGCGCGGAGTTTTTGCTTTTGACGCGGGACGTAGGTCCGGCACCACGCCGCTCCTGCAGGCACATCGTCCGCAAAGCGGATGCCTTCACCCTGCGCCGCCTGACATGATGGCCTCACCATGCCAAGCCGCCCCTCTGCTGCTCCCACGAGAAGGCCTTCCCCATGACGCCAGACTGGCTGGACACCCTCTTTCCCCCGAAGGCCGAGCGCACCGTGCCCTGGCCCCCGGTGGGCGACACCGTGACCCTCTACCGCCCCACCGGCCTGCACGAACTGCACCTGGTGGCCGAGCGTGACTGGCGCGCGTGGCCGCCCCGCCTGCCAGACCAGCCCATCTTCTACCCCGTGCTGAATGCGGAGTACGCCGAGGAAATTGCCCGTGATTGGAACGCAAAGCGCAACGATCCGCCTGTGGGTTTTGTGACGACCTTCGAAGTGCGGGCCGAGGTGGCCACCCGCTACGAGATTCAGGTGGTGGGCGCACAAGACCGCCATCAGGAACTATGGGTGCCCGCCGAGGAGCTGGACGCCTTCAATGGGGGGATCATTGGGCCCATTCGCGTGCTGGCGCATTTTGTGGGCGCTGAGTATGACGGGCGGATTGACCGGAAGACGCATCTGCCAGAAGGGCTATTGCCCCCGGAACACGAATCTAAGGCGACCCCATGACCCTCTTTGGCCTCTCCATCCCTACCCTCGCCCTGGACCTTGCGGGCGGCCTGTGCGTACTGGTCAGCCTGTATTACCTGTGGTTCAAGCGCAGCACCTACTGGCACTGGAGCAACGCCTCGCTGCTGCCATATTTCCTGCTGTTTCTCTCTGGCGGGCAGTGGATGCTGGCCGGCCTGCAGGTCACGTACCTGCTGTTCGGCCTTCACGGGCTGTACCTGTGGCACCTGGAAACGCGCCGGGCCCGGGGCGAGATCCGCTTCAACGAGCCCGCGTGGTATGGCGTCACCTGGGCCGCCAGCCTGCTGATTTTCACTTTTACCGTGGCCGCCACAGATTTCAGCGCCGGGTGGAACTGGGTGCAGTTCGTGGCCGTCACCCTGGCCCTGATCGCCAACTTTGGCACCACCCGCCGCTGGTCGTGGTCCTGGCCGGTGTGGATCGCGGTCAATGCCGTGCAGGCGGTGTATTTCTGGCACACCCAGTACTGGGTGCTGTTTGGGCTGCAATTCATGCTGGCCGCCATGAGCGTGTACGGCTGGCGGCAGTGGCGGCGCGACGAGGCGCGGGCGGTGGCCTTTGCCTGAATTCCGCTGCGGCCTGGTGATCGGCAAGTTTGCGCCGCTCCACCGGGGCCACCTGCACCTGCTGAACCACGCCCTGGCCCGCTGCGAGCGCCTGAGCGTGTGGGTCTATTCCCGCCCGGATTTCCCGGAGATGCCCTCGCCGCTGCGCCGGGGCTGGCTGCGCGAGCTGTATCCGGGACGGCTGTTTCCAGGGCTGGACCTCTTGCCCGACGCCCCGAATCCGCCGCCCAACGACGAGCCGGACGCCGTGCACCGCGCGTACGTGCACTCGGTGCTCCGGGGCTGGAGGGTTTTCCCCGACGCGGTGTTCACCTCGGAAGCCTACGGGGACGCGCTGGCCGCCGAACTGGGCGCGGCGCACGTGTGCGTGGACCGGGCGCGGCAGGCCGTACCCATCAGCGGGAGCGCCCTGCGCGCTGATGTTCATGCCCACCGGGCCTTTCTGGACCCCGTGGTGTACGCCCACTTCGTGCGCCGGGTGAACATCCTGGGCGCCGAGAGCACCGGCAAGAGCACCCTCACCCGCGCGCTGGGCGAGGCGCTGGGCACCGCCTGGGTGCGCGAATACGGCCGGGACGTGTACGAGCGGGAAGGGGGCCAGCTGGGGCCCGCGCATTTTCTGGAGATCGCCCGGGGGCACCGCGCCCTGGAAGACGAGGCCGCGCGGGCGCCCGGCGTTCACCGCTGGGTGTTCTGCGACACCGACGCCGCCACCACCCGCATGTGGTCGTACCTGCTGACCGGCACGGCGCCGCCCGAACTGCACGCCCTGGCAGACGAATGCCGCGCCCGCTACGCCCACACCTTTCTGTGCGGCACCGACCTGCCCCACGAACAGGACGGCTGGCGCGCCAACACCGAGGTACGCGCCGTGCAGCAGGCGCTGATCCGGCAGGACCTGGACACGCGCGGGGTGGCCTACACGGCCCTGCAGGGCTCTGTGGCCCAGCGGGTGGCGCAGGTGCGGGCCGCCCTGGGGGCCCCGTGAGCGGCGAACGCGAGCAGGCCAACGCCCGCCTGTTCGACGCCGTGGCCGCCACCTACGACGAGGTGGGTTTTCTGGCCCAGGCCGCGCGCTTCGTGGCGGGGGCGGCGGGGGTAGAGCCGCACGAACACGTGCTGGACGTGATGACCGGCACCGGCACGGTCTTGCGCGCCCTGCCGCCAGGGGCCAGCGGGGCGCGGGTGGGCACCGACCTGTCGGCGGGGATGCTGGCTGTGGCGCGCGCCCGCTTGCCCGGCGCCACCTTCGTGCAGGCGGACGCCGCGCGGCTGCCCTTCCCAGCCGCCCACTTTGACGTGGTGATCTGTGCGGCTGGCCTGTTTTTCATGCCGGACATGACCGGCGCTGTGCGCGAATGGGCCCGGGTGCTGCGGCCCGGGGGGCGGCTGGTGGTCTCCAGCTTCGGGCCGGGGCTGCTGGGCGACTTGCCGGGCCTGTGGCGCGCGGCGCTGGGGGCCCACGGCCTGAAACCCGGCGCGCCGCCCCTGGGCCGCCTGCCCACACCCCAGGCCCTGGCCGAGGTGCTGCGTGCCGGGGGTCTGCAGGCCAGCGCGGCGCTCTGTCCCCTCTTCTACACGCTGCCCAGCCCACAGGCCCGGCTGGCCGATATTCAGGCCGGGCTGGAAGGTGCGCCGCTGGCCGGGCTTGCGGCGGCCGGGCGCGACCGGCTGCTGAACGAGCACCGCGCCGCACTGGTGCCGCTGTTTGGGGCGGGGCCTCTGAGCGTGCCGCTGCCGCTCATTGTGGGCACGGGCGTGCATCTTCCGGGGGACGCAACGGCGCCGCCGGGCATCGCGTAATGTGGAGCATGACGAACCCCGAAGACAACACGTCCGGCACGCCCAGCGCCGCGCCCTCCTGGGTGGACGAGGTGCTGGGGCCCGCCAGCCCGGCGCCCGCCACCGCACCGGGTGACCTGCGCATTCCCGACTCCGGGCGTCCTGCCGCGCCCGCACCCGCCTGGGTGGACGAGGTGGGTGCCCCCGGCCGCGTCGGTGCCCAGCCCAGCCCGCCACCCGCGTCTCCGGCTGCCCCCGCCTGGGCCGATGAGGTGACCCGCCCCGCCCGCGGGGGCCCCTCGCCGTGGCCCGAGGACCGGCCGGTGGCCCCGGCGGCGCCCACCAGTTCCCCCCAGGATGACTGGGTGACCCACGCCACGGGTGGGGCGCGCCATCCCACCATTCCGCAGGGCCCGCCCACAGCCCACGCCGAACCGGTCCGCCCCTTTGACCACTTTGGCGATCCAGCGCGCCAGATGGCGCCCGCCTACCGCCAGAGCGGTCACCATTCGGGCTTCTCGGGTGAGGTGGCGCAGAAGAAGCTCATTGCCGGCCTGCTGGGCATCTTTCTGGGCAGTCTGGGCATTCACAAGCTGTATCTGGGCAACACCACCCCCGGCCTGATCATGCTGGGCCTGAACATCGGGGTGTGGGTGGTGGCGCTGCTGCTGGGCCTGCTGACCTTCGGCGTGGCGCTGTTTGTGACCGTGCCGCTGGCTGGCCTGGTCAGCAGCGGCCTGGGCCTGCTGGGCCTCGTGGAAGGCATCCTCTACCTCACCAAAAGTGACCCCGACTTCCAGCGCGACTACGTGCTGGGCCAGAAACCCTGGCTGTAAGCACATGGCAGATAAGGACGTTGCCCCTCATGGTGCGACTGTTCAGGAGAGCACCGAAAAGTCTTCACGCCCGGTGCAACGTCCTTTGTTCGAGACTCGCGCTGCGGCGCCGCTGTCCCCGACCGCTCGGTTGACCGGGGGCTTGGCAGCGAGTGACTGAGCACATGGCGAATGGCCAAAGGCCATCTGCCATGTGCCATCTGCTATCGGCTATCTGCCGCCCCCAGCGCCTGCTCAATATCCGCCTGCAGGTCGCCCAGGGCTTCAACGCCCACGCTCATGCGGATGGTGGTGGGGCTCACACCCGCCGCCAGGCGGGCCGCCTCGGGCACGCGGCCGTGGGTGGTGGTCCAGGGGTGCACCACCAGGGTGCGCACGTCGCCCAGGTTGGGGGCGATGCGCAGCACCCGCAGGCGCGACAGAAAGGCGGCGGGGTCCGGCACCTCGAAAGTCAGGACCGCGCCCTGGCCGCCGCGCAGGTAGGTTTGCGCGAGGTGGTGGTGCGGGTGGCTCTCCAGCCCGGGGTAGCTGACCCTGCCCACCTGCGGGTGTGCCGAGAGCCAGCGGGCCAGCGCCAGGGCCGTCTCGCTCTCACGTGACAGACGCAGGGCCAGCGTTTCCAGGCCCTGGGCAATCAGAAAGGCGGAATGGGGCGAGAGCGTCATGCCCAGCTGGTGCGCGCCCAGCCAGCGCTGGCGCCACGCCAGGGCCGCGTCGCCGCGCACGCCCAGAATGCTGTGCTCGCCGCCCTCCGTGAAGATGGGATTGCGCGTGAGGTCGTGCCCGCCCCCCACCGTCACGGCGCCGCCCAGCACGCTGCCGTGACCACCCGCCCACTTGGTCAGCGACTGCGCCACGATGTCGGCCCCGTGGTCCAGCGGCCGGCACAGGAACCCGGCCCCGGCGCAGGTATTGTCAATGGCCAGCAGCGCGCCCTGGGCGTGGGCCCGCTCGGCCAGCGCGCGGATGTCGGCCACGTCCCCGGCGGGGTTGCTGATCATCTCGGCCCATACCAGCCGGGTGTTCGGCTGCAGGGCTGCGCCGATCGCCTCCGGGGTGTTCTCGACCAGCGTGGCGGCCATGCCCATCAGGGGCAGGATGTTGCTCAGCAGGCCCGTGGTGCCGCCAAACAGGCTGGAGGCCGCCACCACATGATCCCCGGCGCGGCACACACTGAGAATGGCTGTCAGGGTGGCGGCCTGACCGCTGGCCACTGCCACGGTGGCCACGCCCCCTTCCAGCACGGTCAGGCGCTCCTCCAGCGCGCGCACGGTCGGGTTTTGCAGGCGGGCGTAGCTGAGGCCGGTGTTCTGCTGGAACTCGCTCTGCGCCTCCTGCAGCGAATCGAACTGAAAGGCGGCGGCCGCGTGAATGGGAAACCCGATGGTCTGGCCCAGGCCACGCGGAATGGCGCTCTGCACGGCGGCAGTCTCGTAGGTCCAGGGCTGGTCGGGGCGGGCGGCGTCGGTCATGGGTCCACGCTACGCCCCGCCCCTTGCCCCCGGGCGGCCCTTGTCCGAACGGGGTGGATGAAACGCAGCCGGGAATACAGAGTCCAGGTCTGCGCTAGCGTGACCCATGCGCATTCAGGACATGAACTGGCAGATGGTCGAAGCGTATCTGCGCCAGGATGACCGCTGCGTGCTGCCGCTGGGCTGCACCGAGCAGCACGCCACCCTGAGTCTGGCCACCGATACCCTGCTGGCCGAGCGGGTGGCCCGTGAGGCCGCCGAGGATCTGGGCGTGCCGGTCTTTCCAGCGCTGGCTTACGGCATCACACCCACCTTCGCTGCCTACCCGGGCACCCTGAGTGTGCGCACGACCACGTACCTGGCTCTGCTGGACGACCTGCTGAGCGGGCTGCACCAGCAGGGCTTCCGGCGCATCCTGGTCGTGAACGGGCACGGCGGCAATGTGCCGGGCCAGGGCTGGCTGGGCGAGTGGCTGGCCCGCCACCCCCAGGCCCGGGTGCAGTGGCACAACTGGTGGAACGCGCCGCGCACCTGGGCCGCCGTGCAGGCCACCGATGAGCTGGCCAGCCACGCCAGCTGGATGGAGAGTTTTCCCTGGACCCGCCTGGAAGGCGCGAGCGCCCCCGAGGACCGCAAGCCCATGGTGGACCTCTCTGCCCTGCGCCAGCTGCCTCCCGCCGAGGTGCGCGCCCGGCTGGGCGACGGCAACTTTGGCGGCCTGCACCGCCGCCCCGACCGCGAAATGCAGCGCATCTGGCAGGAAGCGGTAGGCGAAACCCGCGCGCTGCTGCAGGGCGGCTGGGCCTAAGAAGCCCCGTCCAGTTCCGCCACCACCGCCGGAAGCGCGCCGGGCTCACCGATGCGCGCCCGGCCGTCCTGCACCGCGGCGGCCCGGCGGCGGGGATCGGTCAGCAGGGCGCGGGCCGCCCCGGCCACAGCCGCCGCGCGCGGCTCTGCCACCGTGAGCGCCCGGCCCAGCAGCCGGGCCTGCCGGCGGGCAAACCCGGCCACATACTGCGGGCCCGGCGTGGGAAAGCCCACCACCGGCACGCCCAGGCCAGCGGCC
The DNA here is from genome assembly GCF_003028415.1 of Deinococcus arcticus. NCBI lineage: Bacteria > Thermotogati > Deinococcota > Deinococci > Deinococcales > Deinococcaceae > Deinococcus > Deinococcus arcticus. Next base: position 62,090 of record NZ_PYSV01000018.1, on the reverse strand, counting down.
TGCTCGGCCGCGGTGCCGGCGGTGCCCAGGGCCAAGGCCGCTCGGCGCACCACCGCTGCAAAAGCCCCGCGCAGCACCAGCACCCGCGTCTGGTCCCGGCCCAGCCACAGGGCGGCCCCGTCCACCTCGTCGCGCGTCCAGCCGGGCAGCGGGGGCAGGCCACTCAGGGGCCCGGCAAAGGCCACCACCGCCTGAAGCTCGGGCAGGGCGGCGGCGGCCTCCAGCATCAGCGGCAGCGAGAAGGCCGCGTCGCCGCGCTGGCCCGGCAGCAGGGCCAGCACCGGGCGGCTGTCCAGCAGGGGGCTCAGGTCCCGTTCGGGAGGGGGCAGGATGTCCAGGGCGAAGCTGCCGCGGTACGTGGCGTTCACCCCACGCCGCGCCAGCTGCGCCGCCGAGGGCTGGTCGCGCGTGTACACCCGCCGCGCCCGCCGGGCCAGCGCCACTTCCCAGGGCATAAACAGATTGGCCCCCAGGGCGTTGAGTTCGCGCAGATGGTCCAGCGGAGTCATGCCGCGCGCGTAGTGCGCCGAGACCAGGGGCTGCAGGTGGGTCAGGGGCAGCCGGGGCCCCCGCGCCCCGGGCACCGCGCGCGCGGCCAGCGTGCCCACCAGCAGCGCGTAGGTGTCGCCCACCACGATCACCTGGGCCACCTGCGCCCCCAGCCGCCGCGCCGCTGCCCACTGCCGCAGCGACACGGTCAGCAGCCCCGCGCGCAGATCGGCGCGCAGGTTGGCCACGCTGCCAAAGGGAAAGCCGCCCGAGGGCAGGCTCAGGTGGGGGCCCTGCAGCTGGGCGGCCCCCTGGTAGGCCCGGCCCTCTCCCACCAACGGCAGCGCCCACACCGGCCCGCGCCCGGCCCGCGCCAGTTCCCGTGCCAGCGCGGCCCCGATCAGATCCTCGGCGTAGCCGTTAGACACGATCAGGAGGGGGCCCCGCCGAAAGTTGGTCGTCACGCCCCGCAGGCTAGCGTAGGCTCAGGCCCATGGACTTGATGGCACTGCGCCGGGGATGGGGCACGCGCCCGCTGGTGGGGGCGGCGGTGGGCGTGCTGCTGCAGGACGAACGGGGCCGGGTGCTGCTGCAGCGCCGGGGCGACGATGGCCGCTGGAGCGAACCGGGCGGCGCCCTGAACCCCGGCGAGGACTTTCTGAGTGGCGCGCGGCGCGAGCTGCACGAAGAAACTGGCCTGCACTGCGACAACCTGCGCCTGCTGCCCCTGCCGGATGGCCTGCAGAGCGGTCCGGAACTGTACCACCGCTATCCACACGGCGACGAGATTTATGTGGTGGGTCTGCGGGCGCACGGCACCCTGCCGGCGGCAGCACTGGAGCGGGCCCAGCCCGACGACAGCGGCGAAACGCTGGAGCTGCGCTGGTTTGAACTGGCCCATCTGCCCGACCTCAGCAGCAACGCCAACCGCGCTTCCATGAACCTGCTGCGGGCCTGGGCGGGCCTGCCGCCCCTGCTGCTGGCCCCCACCCCGCCGCCCCCACCCCCCGGCGACTTTCTGCGGGCGCTGCGCCGGGTGATTGGGCCCCGGCCCTGGGCTGCCCCGGGCGCCAGCGTGCTGGTCACCAATGACCAGGGCCGCCTGCTGCTGCTGCGCCACGGTCACACCCGGCGCTGGACCCTGCCCGGCGGCTTTCTGGAACCCGGCGAGAGCTTCGAGCAGACGGCCGCGCGCGAGTTGCAGGAAGAAACGGGCCTGCGGGCCCGGGCGCTGGAGCCCCTGGAGATGTTTGCCGGGCCCCAGTACCGCTTCACGTATCCGAACGGCGACGTGGTGGACAACGTGTCGGTGCTGTACCGGGCGCAGGACGTGACGGGCGATCTGGTGCCGCAGCCCGGCGAGGTGCTGGACGTGGGCTGGTTTGGCGTGAACGAGCTGCCCGCCGCCGACGCCCTGAGTGGCCCGCTGGTACAGGCCCAGGTGGACTGGTGGCACCGGGCGCAGCCGAAAGGCTGAAGCTGTGCGCACCGCTGGACGACAACGATTGACCCGGAGCTGGTAGGAAGGCCCCGTGCCGGCCCAAGTCGCTCGCTGTTGATTTTCAGATCAACCGGGTGGGCCGGGACAGCGAGACCCTTAGCCCAGCAGGGTTGCCAGGCCCCGCGAGGCCACATCGCGCAGGCTGAGGGTCGCCCGGGGAGACAGGTCGGTGGCCTCGGGGTTGATCTCGATCACCATGCCGCCGCCCCGCAGGGTGTCCTGGGCCAGCCCCGCCGCCGGGTACACCACCGCGCTGGTGCCGATCACCAGGGCCACCTCGGCCGCCGCAAAAGCCGCCTGGGCAGCGGCCAGGGCGTCTTCGGGCAGCAGTTCGCCAAACCACACCACGTTCGGGCGCATGCGGTGGCCCCGGGGTGAGGTGGGCGGCGTGACCAGTTGCTCGGGGGCCGGCAGTGCAAAGGTCTCGCCCGTCACCTCGTCGCGGGCGCTGACGAGATTGCCGTGCAGTTCCACCAGCCGCCCGCCGTGCGCCCCGCTGCCCGCGCGCCCGTGCAGGCCATCCACATTCTGGGTGGCCAGGAAAAACCCCGCGCCCTTGCGCCGTTCCAGTTCGGCCAGCAGGCGGTGGGCCTCATTGGGCTGGGCCCCCAGCACGTCACGGTAGCGCCCCGCGTACCACTCCCAGACCAGCGCCGGGTTCTGGCGGTAGGCGCCGGGGCTGGCCAGATCCTCGGGGCGAAAGCGGGCCCAGTGGCCGCTCTGGGCGTCGCGGAAGGTGGGAATACCGCTCTCAGCGCTCACACCCGCGCCCGTCAGCACGGCCACGCGGGAAGCGGCATTCAGGGCGGCGCGGGCCTGTTCGGGCGTCATGCCCCCAGGCTAGCGTCTGCTGCGTGCCAGAGCAGAAGCATTTGCGGCGCCCCCAGACTGCAGGTCAGGCCCTCAGCCCAGGTCAGGCCAGCCGCCGGGACAGCCGGGGCAGATGCTCGGCCGGGTCCAGCAGCCGCTGGTCGTGGGTGTAGTCGTCGGTTTCCTCGACCTCCCAGGGCAGACCCAGCGTCCGGGCCAGGCGCCGCACCACCTCTGGAAAGGGCAGGGCGTCGCGGGCATTGCTGTCCAGATGCACCGGGCCTGCCCCGCCCGCCTGTGCCAGCGCCACCAGCGCGTGGGCGGTATCGGCCATGAACGAGCACGCGGGAATCCAGTGGCGGCTGGCGCGAATCCGGCCGTGCTGGGCCTGCTGCGCGTTCAGGTGCGCGGCCATGTTGTTGCCCTGCGCTCCGGGGTCAATCTGCCAGCCGATGCGGGCGATGACGGCGCCGGGGTGGGCCGCCTGCACAGCGTCTTCCGTGCGGATTTTCAGCTGGCCATAGCCCTCCTGGGACGTGCGCGGGTCTTGTGGGTGGTGGGGGCCGTCCGGGTCATGGTGAAAGACCATCGCCGTGCTGGTGAGCACCAGGGGCACCCCGGCCCGCGCGGCCCAGCGGGCCAGTTGCGCGGCCCACGCTTCGCTGCCGATGGCCAGGTGAAAGATGCCCTGGGGCCGGGTGGTCTTCAGCAGGTCTTCGGCGGCCTGGGCATTCTCGGGCGGGGTGGTGTGGCGGTTCCAGCCCACCACCGCGTGGCCCTGGTCACGCAGCACCTGCGCCACATGGGGTGCCAGGGTGCCGTTCAGGCCGGTGATCAGCCACGGAGAAGGCGTCATGGCAGCCCAGTGTAGGCGCTTGACTGGACTAAAAATTCAGGCGGCACGGCGTCTGCCAGCCACACGCCGTTCTCGCTGCGGTAAAAGAAGTGCCCGGCCCCGTGCATGGCCCCGGCGCGCACAGTCAGAACCACGGGCTGGCCGCGCCGGGCGCCGACCCGGGCCGCGGTCTCCGGATCGGCAGACAGGTGCACGTGGTGGCGCCCTCTGGGCGTCAGGCCCTGCTGGCGAATGGCCGCCAGGGCGCCCGGGTGCGTGCCGTGGTACAGCACCCCGGGCGGGGGCAGCGGCTGCAGTTCCAGGTCCACAGGAACGCTGTGGCCCTGATTGGCGCGAATCTGGTCGCCGCGCAGGCTGAAGCGCGCCTTGTCGTTGGTGGCCACCACCCGCTGCACGTCGGCGCGGGTAACGCCGAGACAGGCCAGCAGGGGCGCCAGCGGCACCCAGCCGCCGGGGGCCAGGGTCAGGCCCGCCTCGTGCGGGGCGTGGCGCAGCAGGTACGAGAGGCGCTTGGACAGGGTGCGGTCGTTCATGGGGGCAGTGTGCCCCGCGCCGGGCCCCAGACACATCGGCCACCTGGGCGCGGCCCTATAGGTCCTCTGACGCAGCCGGGGGGTCCGGCAGCCCCTCGCCGCAGCGGCGGCAGTAGCGGGCGTCCGGTTCGTGGGGCCAGAGGCCGCAGCGCGCGCAGGTCATGACCTGCGCGGCCTCACGGCGCGCGCTGCGCTGGGCCTGGGTCAGCCCCACAGTCACGATGCCGGTGGGCACCGCAATGATGCCGTAGCCCAGAATCATCACCCCAGAAGCCAGCGCCTTGCCCAGCGGGGTCTTGGGGGCAATATCGCCGTAGCCCACGGTGGTCAGCGTGACAATGGCCCAGTAGATGCTGGTGGGAATGCTGGTAAAGCCGTGCTCGGGGCCCTCGACCACGTACATCAGGGTGCCCAGAATCACCACCAGGGTCAGCACCACGGCCAGAAACACCGTGATCTTGGCGAGGCTGGCCCGCAGCGCCTGGGTCAACACGCTCGCCTCGGACAGGTAGCGCACCAGTTTCAGCACCCGGAAAATGCGCAGCAGGCGCAGCACCCGCACAATCAGCAGGTACTGCGCGCCCGGCACCAGCAGCGCCACGTAGGCAGGCAGGATAGACAGCAGGTCCACCACCCCGAAAAAGCTGCGGGCATAGTGCCACGCGCGCCGGGCGCTGAGCAGCCGCAGCAGGTATTCCAGGGTAAACAGCACCGTCAGGCCCCATTCCACCGCGCTCAGGGTGGGGGCGTAGCGCGCCCGCAGCGGCGCCACACTGTCCAGCATCACCGCCAGCACGCTCACCAGAATGGCGGCGATCAGAAACAGGTCGAACAGCCGCCCGGCCGGCGTGTCCGAGTTATAGATGACGTCGCCCAGCGCCACGCGCCACGGCGCCCGCCGGTCTGCAGTAGGGCCCACAGGCGCAGTGTACGGCCTGTTCACGCTACCCTGGGGCCCATGACACAACCCGAGACGTGGACGGCCCTGGTGCGTCACTGGCAGACCCTGGCGGACCTGGGCGGCATCGGCGCCCTGCTGGGCTGGGACCAGAGCACCTACCTGCCGCCCCGGGCGGCGGCGGGGCGCGCGCGGCAAAGTGCACTGCTGTCGGGCCTGCGCCACGAGCGCGCCACGGGCGCCGCCTACGGCCGCCTGCTGGACGACGCGGGGGCCCTGACTGACCTCAGCCCGGCCCAGACGCGCATGCTGGCCGCAGCGCGGCGCAACTTCGACCGCGCCACGCGGCTGCCCGGCGCCTTTGTACAGACCTTCTCGGGCCATGCGGGCGAGACCTACTCGGCCTGGGTGCAGGCGCGCCCGGCCAATGATTTTGCCCGGATGGCGCCGCTGCTGGACAAGACGCTGGACCTGAGCCGGCAGATGGCCTCGTACTTTCCCGAGTTCGCCTCGCCCATGGACTACTTTATTGACGCCGCCGACGAGGGCATGACCGCCGCGCAGGTGGACCGCGTGTTCACGGCGCTGCGTGAAGCGCTGGTGCCGATGGTGGACGAAGCCGCGCAGGCCGACGTGCGCACCGACTTTCTGGCCCGCCATTACCCCATTCCCACGCAGCTGGCCCTGGGTGAGGCCATTGCGCGCGATTACGGGTACGACGCAGCAGCCGGGCGCCAGGACCTGACCGCCCACCCCTTCATGACCCGGCTGGGCGCCCACGACGTGCGCATCACCACCCGCGTGCGCGAGGACGACCCCACCGACGCCCTGTATTCCACCCTGCACGAGGCCGGGCACGCCATGTACGAGCAGGGCGTGGCCGAGGAGTTTCTGGACACCCCGCTGGGCGGCGGCGTGAGCGCCGGGGTCCACGAGAGCCAGTCGCGGCTGTGGGAAAACCTGGTGGGCCGCTCGCGGGCCTTCTGGGCGGGGCAGTTTGGGCGTTTCCGGGCCGCCTTTCCCGAGCAGCTGCGGGATGTGACCGAAGACGAGTTGTTCCGCGCCGTGAACGTGGTGCGCCGCAGCCTCATCCGCACGGACGCCGACGAACTGACCTACAACCTGCACGTGATTACCCGCTACGAGCTGGAACGCGGGCTGCTGGCCGGGGAACTGGCGGTGCGCGACCTGCCGGACGCGTGGCACGCGGCGTACGAGCAGAACCTGGGCCTGCGCGCGCCCAGCGACGTGGACGGCGTGCTGCAGGACGTGCACTGGTACGGCGGCGGCATCGGCGGGGCCTTTCAGGGCTATACCCTGGGCAACGTGCTCAGCGCGCAGTTCTACGCGGCGGCCGAGCAGGCCACCCCCGGCTTAGAGGCCGACATTGCGCGCGGTGACTTTTCCCGCCTGCACGGCTGGCTGCGGGAGCACGTGTACGCACCGGGCCGGCTGTACACCCCGGGCGAACTGGTGGAGCGCGTGACCGGCCAGCCCATGACGGTGGAGCCGTATCTGGCCTACCTGCGCGGGAAGTACGCCCAGCTTCAGGGCTGAGGATGACCCCACCAGTGGGTGAAGTGCCGGGAATTGCGCCCGGCACGTCTTTTGAGGGCCGCCGCGCCCTGAGCGAGGCAGGCGTCCACCGGCCGCTGCAGGCGGGCATTGCGGGCACGGCCCTGGGCGGCGCCGTGTCGGTGGTGCTGTCCGGCGGCTATGAGGACGACCAGGACAGCGGCGAGCAGATTCTGTACACCGGCGAGGGCGGGCGTGACCCGCGCACCGGGGCGCAGACCGCCCACCAGTTGCTGACGCGCGGCAACCTCGCCCTGGCGCGCAGCCACCTGCTGGGCCAGCCGGTGCGGGTGGTGCGCCGCGTGGTGGGGTCCACCTACCGCTACGACGGCCTGTACTGGGTAACGTCTTTCTGGCACGAGGTGGGGCGCTCGGGCTACCGCATCTGGCGTTTCCTGCTGGAGGCGCAGGTGCCCAGTCGGCCTGAGCGTCAGGCCACCACGCGCCTCAGCCGCACCAGCGCCCACGCCGCGCAGGTAAAGGCCTGGCACGACCACACCTGCCAGCTGTGCGGCCTGCGCCTTTCCACCCCCGCCGGCCCCTACGCCGAGGCCGCGCACATTCGCCCGCTGGGCCAGCCACACTGCGGCCCGGACACGCCAGAGAACCTGCTGTGCCTGTGCCCCAACTGCCACGTGTTGTTTGACCTGGGCGGCGTGGGGGTGGCCCACGACCTGAGCCTGCTGGGCCGCCCCGGCGCCCTGCGCACAGCGCGCGCCCACCATCTGGACCCGACTCAGCTTGCCTACCACCGCGCCCACGTGTACAGCGAGGAGCCCTGAGCGCCACACAACAGGGCCGCGCTTGGAGGGGGAACACCTCGGCGCGGCCCTTTCTCAAGGGGGAGAAACGATGTGGGCACTTCGGCCCAGCTGACTTGGTGTGGCCCCCAGTGTGAGCGGCGGACCCTGACAGTGCTCTGAACGCAGGCGCCGCCGCCGGGGCAGAAGAAAGTCTTGAGGGTATGGGGGCGGGGCTTGACTACTTCCGGCCCACGCCGGGCGCCAGGGTCAGAGGCGTGTCCAGCCGCAGCCACAGGAACTCGGTGGCGTCCTTCACGTCGGCGCCGCGTCCGCCTGTGCCGGGGTAATTGTTGTCGTTGGCGACCAGAAGGGTGTTGGCGTCCAGCACCAGCACGTTTTCAATGGTCACGTAGGGGAACTTGAACACACCGCCCTGGGTGCTGGGGGCCAGGCCCTGGGGGTCTTTCACGTTCATCAGATCGGCCACCAGCGTCTTTTTCAGGGTGCCGTCGGCGTTCTTTTCATTCAGGCTGACCAGATACACGCGCTTGGCCTTCGCCGCCGCGCCGCTGGCGTTGTCGCGCTCCAGCACGAGGTACTGCCCGGCATTCACCGGGGTCAGATCGCCAATGGCGTTGGCGGCGTCGTCCAGGGCGTAGCGGCCCGCCAGGCTCCACCCCTTGCCCGCCAGGTCGTAGGCGTGCAGGCGCAGCTGACCGGGCAGGTCGCCGGTCACCGTTTTTTCCAGCAGGGCGTACAGGGTCTTGCCATCGGGGCTGAGGGTCACGCCTTCAAAGCCGCCGCTCCCGCCCACGTTGGCCGCCGCGCTGCTGGTCCCCAGGGCGTAGGCGGGGTTCTGGGGGCTGCGCACCTCGGGGGCCGTGTACTGGCCCACCACGCGGGCGCCCGTGGCCGGAAAGTCGGTAAAGAAGCCGTCCACCCCGGCGCGCAGGGCCTGGCGCATCTCGGCTTCAGGGTCACCCGCGTAGCCGGGCAGAAGGTACGTGGCCTCGTTGCGGAAGGTCCAGGGGTGGACCAGCAGGCCGGCGGCGTGGGCGCGCGTGACAAAGTCGGTGGTCTGCCCCTTGTCGGTGATAATCCAGCGCTTGTAGGCCCCAACGCCGCTGGCGTAAGTGGCAATCTCTTTCAGGCCGGCGTCGGTGGCCAGCACGTCGTATTTGCGGGTGTCGCCCCCCGCCGCCCAGTCGTAGGGGGCCTCGTCGGGGCTGCTCACCAGCTGCACCAGGGGCAGGTTCAGACCGGCCTTCGGCATGATGTCGGTCTTCAGGGCCTTCAGGTTGGCGGTCTCAAAGGACTGGATAAACACGCGCGCCGGGTCGGTAAAGCCTTCTTTCTTCAGCGTGTCAATCAAGAGTTGCGAGGTGTTCACGCCCATCTGCTGAAAGTAGGTGGGGTGCTTGGTCTCGGGGTAGATGCCGATTTTGCGCCCGGTCTTGGCTTCCACGTCCCTCACCAGCGCAATTACTTCAGCCAGGGTGGGAATCTGAAACTGGCCGTCGTAGGCCCGGCCGCGCAGGGCGGGCAGGCGCTCCACGGCCTTCAGGGTCTTCAGTTCGGCCAGGGTGAAGTCCTCGGCAAAGTAGCCGCGCACCTCCACCCCATCCACCTTCTTGGTGGTCAGGCGCGAGGCAAATTCAGGGCGCGTGGCCACATCGGCAGTGGCTTCCAGCACCTTCCCGGCGGCGTCCACCACGGCAATCACAGGTTCGTGGCGGGCAATCAGCACGCCGTCTTTGGTCACCACGAGGTCGGGTTCCACGAAGTCCGCGCCCGCCTCAATGGCGACCCGGTAGGCTTCCAGGGTGTGCTCGGGGCGGGTGCCGCTGCTGCCCCGGTGTCCAATCACGATGGGCGCCTGACCGCGCAGGGTGGGCAGGCCCGCCAGGTTGGGCGTGGCGATGGGGGCGTCCAGCAACCGGCCGTCGGCGCTGAAGTGCAGCAGGTAGGGGCCAAACTCGTCGCCCACCCACAGGGTGCCGTCGGGGGCCACGGCGAAGCCTTCTACATCGAAGTCCGCGCCGGTCAGCAGGCGCTCTGAGCTGGCCTCGTTCACGATCAGCCAGGGCACCTTGCGGTCGGGGTCGCGCAGCTGCACGAAGGCGCCCACGCCCACCTTGCCCTCGCCGCTGGGGGCGGTTCTGGCACTCAGGTTCAGGGTATACAGGCGCAGCAGGTAGTCGGCGCTGTCGGCCTTGCTGCCAAATCCGTTGTCGCTGAGAAACAGGTAGCTCCCGTCCTTGCCAAACTGCACGCCCGAAAAGCCCTGCACCGGCTGCGAGGAAAAGCGCGGCTGGCCCCGCAGCCCGGCGCCGCTGTAGGCCCCGCTGGCCGGCCCGGCGGCAAAGGTATCGGCGGGCAACTGGGCGTACCCCACCAGGGTGGCCGCCGGGGCAGATGACGCGAGGCTCAGCAGAGCCGTGACACCGATCAGGACTTTTCTCACATTCTTTACGGTGCGTGGTGTTCGTCAGGCCGGGGTGCGCTGGTCGTCAGGGGTTGGTCAACCGCGCGCGCAGCAAGACATCCGGCTCGTCTCCAATCAGGCCGTCCACGCCCAGGGCGGTCAGGCGGCGCACCTCGGCGGGGTCGTTCACCGTCCAGGCATGCACCCGCCAGCCCTGCGCGCGGGCCAGGGCCAGCAGGGGCGCGTTCACTGTGCCCACCTCGGCGTGCAGGGCGCCGCAGCCGGTCCAGCGCATGCCGGCGCGCAACAGCGGGGCGGGGTAAGCGCGGTGAATCAGCAGGCCGCGTTCAATCTGCGGGGCCAGATCCCGGGCCGCCCGCAGCAGCGTGGGCAGAAACGAACTTACGATCACCCGCCGCGTCAGGCCATGGGCGGTGATCGCCCGCAGCGTGCCTGCCACGCGGTCATCGGGCCAGGGCCCCTCGAACTTCAGCTCCACGTTCACAACCGCGCCCGTGTCGGCGGCCCAGGCCAGCGCAGCGTTCAGGGTGGGGACGTGCGCGGGCAGGTCGGACCGGTTGAGGGCGGTCAGGCGCCGCCCACCGGGCAGCGCCTCGTCGTGGTGCACCACCAGCGTGCCGTCCAGGAGGCGCCGCACGTCCAGCTCCACGCCGTCCAGCCCCGCGTCCAGCGCCGCCTGAAAGCCCAGCAGCGTGTTCTCGGGCGCCCGCACCGGCGCGCCCCGGTGGCCCAACAGGAGGGGGGTCATGGGCTTCAGGGTAAGCCCCGAGCCGTTAGGGTGCGGCCATGCTCTCGCTCTATCTGCTTGACGCCGGGCAACGACTCACCCCAGCGCTGGCCGACGAGGTGCGCCGTGTGGCGCGCACCGCCCTGGACCGGCACGCCGAAGCCCTGGCGCTCGACGCCCTGGACACCGTGATTCACTGCTCACCGTGGACCATTCCCGAAATAGGTCTGGTGGGTTCAGCGCCTGACGGCCACAGTGTGCTGATTTCTGTAACGCCCAGCAACCCCAACTTTGCGGCCTCGTGGCGCACAGAACTGCCCGCCACCCTGGCCCATGAACTGCACCACGCCGCCCGCTGGCGCAGTGTCGGTTACGGCTCCACCCTGCTCGAAGCGCTGGTGAGCGAGGGGCTGGCCCAGCACCATGAACGGCTGGAACGCCGTGAGACGCCCATCTACGCGCAGCCGACCACCGACCTGAACCGCCTGTGGGCGCGGGCCAGCCCAGCGCTGCAGGGGCCTTACACCCACCACGCCTGGTTTTTTGGCTCTGAGGACCAGGACCTGCCCCGCTGGGGCGGCTACGCCCTGGGCTTTGAACTGGTGGGCCGGTTTCTGCACCTTCACGGCGGCACGGCGGCCGACCACGCCCATACCCCCGCCAGCGCGTTTGAACACAGCTGGTCGGCTGGCCCTTGACCTTTCCCCAGGGGCAGGGCGCACGCTGGGTCTACCTCCGGAGGACACCCGACCATGACCACCCCCGCCCCACTCCTCATGACCATCGGCGCTTTTGCGCAGGCCAGCCGTCTGAGCCCCAAGGCCCTGCGGCTGTACGCGGAACTGGGGCTGCTGGCCCCCGCGCAGGTGGACCCTCAGAGCGGCTACCGCCTGTACGGCCACGCGCAACTGGCCGAGGCCCGCCTGATTGCCCTGCTGCGCCAGACCGATATGCCCCTGAGCACCATTCGCGCCCTGCTAGACACACCTGCGCCCGAACGGCCCGGGGCGCTGCGGGTGCACCTCGCCGCGCTGGAGGCCAGTCACCGCCAGCGGCGCACCCTGACCCGCCACCTCATTGGACACCTTGAAGGAGAGACCCCCATGACCCTCCCTGCCCCCCAGACCCGCACCGTGCCTGCCCAGAACGTCGCCACGCTGACCCGCCATGTGTACGTGCCTGAACTGCCCGGCGCCATCTCGCAGGGCATGGCCACGCTGTTTCAGACCCTGCGTGAGCAGGGCGCCGAGGCTGCAGGTGCGCCCTTTGTCATCTACCACGGCGAGGTCAACGCCGACAGCGACGGCCCCATTGAGGTCTGCGTGCCCTACAGCGGCGCGCTGCAGCCGGCGGGTGAGGTGGCCCTGCGCGTGGAACCCGCCCACGCGGAAGCCTATGTGACCCTCAGCCGGGCCCAGTTCGAGTTTCCGGCCATTCTGGCGGCCTACGACGCTGCCGCTGCCGCCGCGCAGGCCCGGGGCCAGTGCGGCGAGCTGAGCCCCCGCGAGGTCTACCCCCACGACTGGGACGGGGCCGGCCCCGACGACCCGGCCGGCGAGGTGGCGTGGCCCTACCGTCCACACGTTTAACCCCCGAGCTCTCCCCTACCCTGGGGCCATGAGCTACGCCGATCACCTGGGCATGACCGTGCAGGAGGCTTTACCTGAACTGACCCGCGTGACCGTGACGGTAGGGGACGCGGCGCTGAACCGGCGCGGCAGCGCCCACAACGGCGTGATCTTTGGCCTGGCCGACGAGGCCCTGTTCATCATCAGCAACCTGGGCGCGCAGGGGGTGGCCATTGATACCCACATGAGCTTTGTGCGCCAGGCCCGCGCCGGCGACGTGCTCGTGGCCCTGGCCACCCCGGAGCGCGTGGGCCGCACCCTGGGCATCTACCGCGTGGAGGTGCGCCGCGAGGCCGACTGGGAACTGATGGCCCTGTTCCAGGGCACGGTGAGCCGCAAAGAAAAACCAGCAGAGCCGGCCGACCGGGCACCATAAGGTTCCGGCCGGCCGGCTCTCTTGGTCTTCAGTATTCCACGTTGTAGGCGGCCGCGTCGCTGGTCCAGTCCTGCTGAGGTATGGGCCGCTGCACGGGGTTGACCACGATGCTCAGGGCCTGGGCAAAGCCGGGCGTGGTGGTGGGCTTCACGGTGGCAAAGTCCTGCCCCGCCGCGTACGAGCTGAGTTCATTCAGGTTCAGCGGGCGGCGGCTGGCCACCACCAGCACGCGGTTCAGGCCCTCGGGGCCCGCCACGTCGAAGGTAAAGCGGTCGCGGCTGCTGGGAAAGGCGCGGGTCTGCCCGGCGCGCAGGTAGGTGCTGCCCGAAAAGCGGTTGGGCAGAATCTGGTCCACGGTGCCGTCGGGGTTCACGTTGAACAGGTACACGTGGGCGTTCTCGTTGACCGTGGCGTACAGGGTAATGCGGTCGCCCACGCGGTAGCTGGGCACCGCGTTGCCGCTGCGGTCGCGGTCCACCCACACCCGCGCCTGCAGGGTGGTGGGCACCGGGTTCACGATGATGCTCTGGGCGCTCAGTTGCGGCGCGGCGGCGGCGGGCGCCGACAGGGCGCCCAGCAGGGAGGCGGTCAGGAGGACGGGCAGGGCAAGTTTGTTCATGATGGACTCCCGGAGGGCACAGGGCGCCGCCGCCCGGCCTGGGGCCGGGCCGTGTGGGCCAACCAACTGTGCCTCTGTCACCAAGGTAGGCCCCGCTGCCTGACGGGCGGTGAAGGCCAGCTGACGCAACATGAGCCCGGTCACGTTTTGTCTCATGAGGGGAGCGCTGCCGGCCCAAAGTCCACTGCCAAACCCAAGCAGAAGCGGCTCCCCGGTAGGTCGGAGAGCCGCACAGTCTGGCAGGGATACTAGGATTCGAACCTAGACAAACAGATCCAAAATCTGTTGTGCTGCCATTACACCATATCCCTATGGTTGCCGTTTCTCGGCGGGCCCGAGTATAGCGGCGCCCCCCGGGGCCGGTCAAGCGCGGGCTCAGGCCGGGGCGGCGGCCCCGCCTACCACACTCAGCCCCGCAAACTTCAGCAGCAGGCGCTTTTGCCCCACGCCCGGGAAATACACCAGCACCTCGCGCCGCTCGCCCTGGTGAAAGCCCTGCATGAACACCCCGGTGCCAAACTTGGCGTGCTGCAGCCGCAGCGGCTCGGTGGTGCTGACAGCGCGCTGGAGTTCCCGGCTGGGAATCCCCAGGCGGGCGCTGACCTCGGGCAGGGACAGGCCGTGCAGGTCCAGCAGTTCGCGCGCCTGCAGCGGCCAGCTGGGGGGCAGGGCAACCTCGTCGGGCAGCGGCTCGGCATCGGGCAGGGGGGCGGCGGGCAGGGCCGCGCGCACCGGCATCCCGGGCAGGCTTTCCAGAAACAGCCGGGTGGCGTGCTTGTCGGTGGGTCGGCGCTCGCCGCCCGGCAGGGTGGGCGAAAAACAGCGGGAGGCGGCAATGCACTCGTAACAGCCGTGCGCGTTCTGACAGCAGGCCTTGGACACCAGCCCCAGGGCGCGTTCCAGCAGGGCGTCCATCTGCTCGTAAGCCCGCCGCGCCACCCCCAGGCCGCCCAGCCAGTCGTCGTACAGGAAAAAGTAGGTGTCGCGGCCCTCACGAAAGGCGCTGGCGAGGTCGTTCTCGTCGCAGGCAATCCGTTCGGGGGTCACCTTGTGCAGCAGATGCTTGAGGGTGTGGGCCACAGCGGTGGGCCGCTCGGTGGCGCGCGGGTCCAGGCCAATTTCCAGGGCACTCGTGCGGAAGGCCGGCAGTTCGGTGGGCTGGTCGTACAGGTGCTCGCTGAGCTTGTGGTCCTGCATCCGGTCCTGAATACGGCCCCCACAGCGGGCGCAGCTGCGCTCGGTGGGGCCGGGTTCACGGTCGCAGCCCACGCATACCCGCTCGAACACCTGCCGCAACATCTGGTAGCCCGCGTAGCGCCGCCGAATGCTCACCTCGCCGCAGCGGTAGGCCAGTGGGCCCCGGCGCACCCACTCGCCCATCCCCACAGGGGTCACCAGCGTGGCCGACAGCCCGCGCGTGAACAGGTTGGCGGCGTCGTAGCGTTCCACCACAATCGCCGTGCCCGCCGGGTGCTCGTCCCAGCGCAGCACCTTGTAGCCCTGGCCGTCCAGGGTAAACACCGCGCCCTCGTGCTTTTCCGTCAGGGCGTAGTGCTGGCTGGGACTTTCCAGCGGGGCGTCCAGGGCCTTTGACCCCAGCTTCTCCCAGTCAGCAGCCTCGACCACGGCGTATTTCAGGCTGCCCTCGCCGCGCAGATTCCAGTAGCGGGGGGCTATGCGGGGCTCGTGGGGCAGGGCCAGACCCGCCAGCCGGAATTCCTCGTTGGCGCGGGCCTGGTGCCGGGGCGAGAGATAGGGGTTCTGCGCCTCCACCACCGCCTTTTCAATGGGGCCGGTCAGCAGTTCCAGAAAATTTCCCGCGTTGCTGTAAAAGGCGTCGGCGGGCAGCGGCACCCCCTGTTCGTTCAGCGCGGGCAGGTACAGCACGACCCCCGGCGCAATGCGCCCCGCGCGGCCGGCCATCTGGCGAAAGGCCATGCGGCTGCCGGGATAGCCGTCAATAATCACCACTTCCAGGTCGCCAATGTCCACACCGGCTTCCAGGGCGTTGGTGGCGAACATCACCCCGCTGCGGGCGCGGCGGAATTCAGACAGGCGGCCCTCGCGGTCGCTGGTGCCGGCCATGTACAGGTGGGCGCGGCGGGCGTACCCCGGCTGGGCGCGGTACGTGGAATACAGCCGCGCCGCGCGCGAGCGGCCCCGGAAAAAGGCCAGCACCTTCAGATCGTAGCGCTCGCTGGCGTCCATGACCGCGTTCCAGAAGCGGCGCGGCTGGCCCCTGTGGTCGGCCAGCACGTAGCGCTTGCCGTGGCGTGCCGCCCCCGATTCACTGACCTCTGTGGCTTCTACGCCGGTCAGTTCGCGGGCAAATTCGGCCGGGTTGCCAATGGTGGCGGTGCTCAGAACCACCTGGGGGTTCGCCCCCAGCGCGCGCGCCAGCGCCAGCAGGCGGCGCAGCATCCCAGCCACCTCCGAGCCAAAGCCACCCCGGTAGGTGTGGGCTTCGTCCAGCACCAGAAAGGACAGCCCCTTCAGAAACTCGCGCATGCCCGGCTGGGTCAGCGACCAGTGCAGCTTGTCGGGCGTGGCCGTCACCATGCGTACACCGGGCCGGAACACCTCGCTGCCCTGCGCCGAGCCCTGAAAGGCCGCCACCTCCCAGGGGAAGCCGCCGCGCGCCTTGAAGGCCAGCAGCTTGTCGCGCTGGTCCTGGCCCAGGGCCACCAGGGGGTAGACGAACAGGGCCGTGGCCTGGGGATCGCGTTCCAGCCGGTCAAAGACGCCCGGAAAAAAGGCGCCGGTTTTGCCGCTGGCGGTGGGCGTGGTGATGATCACGTGGCCGCCCGCCCGCATCAGCTTATAGGTCTGGGCCTGGTGGGCGTAGACCTCGGGGAAGCCAAACCCGCGCGCCACGGCGCCGCTCCAGCCCAGGTCGCCCACCGCCACGGTGCGGGCCGCCTGGGCCTCTTCCTCGTGCAGCCGGGTGGCGCCGCTGCCCAGGGTGTCACGCAGAAAGCCGTCCAGGCGGGCAAAGGGAGAGCGGGCGGGCAGCACGGGGTTCAGTGTAGAGGGGGGGCAGCGGCGGGGAGGGGGGATTGGGTCACGGTGTCCGCCCTCTGGGCCTGTAGACACAGAGAAAGCCCTACAAACGTGTCATCTTTGCACTTCGTCCGGCGAATGAAGGCGGTAACCTTGAGAATAAATGAGGAGTAGACCAAAACCGCTTTATCCAAGAGCAGCTCTAGGCATACTGCCCTTTGTGCTGCTGGCCTGTACTGGACCACAAAACCCAGAGCCGCCCACACCGCCCTCTCCAGAACCAGTAAAGACCACGCTGAAGGACGACATCATCAGCGGTGAGGTTGTGGGCACCACTTTTCCGCATGGGAAGGTGCTGCTGGCCAGCCTGAACGAGATCAGCGCCTCAAATGAGGGGACCATCACCGCGCCAGGAACTCTTCGCTTCCCGCTGACCCAACGCCCTTCTCAGGTTACGCCTGTGACGCTGCTGCCCCCTCAGAACAGTGGGTGTACCTTCACAGGCAGCAGCTCTGGCAACACCAATATCTATCGCCTGAGCCGGTTATACGTCGTGAGCACTGACGGTGATCCCATGGGCACGGTGACCGAGCATTTCCTCTCTGGCGCCACGCTGAGCGGCAGTGTGGTGGCCCGCATTTACAGTGAGCAAGCTGCATCTGCACAGGGCGTTGCCTCTTGCGGGATGAGCGGGCGAGTCGAGTATGACTTGAAGTTGAAGCAGGGCTGGAACGCCGTAGAGTATGCCTCCAACAGTACTACCCTGTTTATGCGGACGCCCAGCGCAGAGGCCAGAACAGAGTTGCGGGGTTTGCGGTTCACTCCCTCTGTCGTGACATCTCCGTCATCGTTGAATATCACCTTGACCAGCGATGACCCGGTGCAGGTGCCTGTCACCTTCTTCCAGGTAGGAGGATTCAGTGGTGAACTGCGCCTCAGTACGTCCTTACCTGGTCTGACAGTCGAACCAGCGACCATCAACCTCTCAGCCCTGAGCGCCCAGCAACACGTTCATCCCTTTTTGGCTGGCCTGGGCCTCGCACCCCAGCGCCTGAACACCACACTGACTTTCCGCTACAGCGGCCCGGCCAACACACAATCTTTTGAGCTGCGGATGACCTCTGCGTCAGGGGCTGCTCTGAACACTATTCTCGGTCAGCTGCGCGATGAGCGTCCTTCCTTCTCCATGCGGCTCCCGAACGCCCAGGTGACCCTCGAGCGCAACGGGTCGGCCAAGTTGGCCCTTCAGCTGCAAGCGCACAATCAGTTCAAAGGGCCTGTGACGCTCAGCCTCCTGGGCCTGCCTGATGGGGTGAGTGCCGCAGCCACAGAAGTCAATCTGACAGACACAGCCGCGACGCAGGTGCAATTGACAGGCGCCAACCAGCTTCTGGCTGGATCGTACCCGCTGAAGGTGCAGGCGCGCAGCGGAAAACTTCTGGTGGAGGCCGCTGCCTCCCTCTACGTTCCGCAGCCGGCAGCAACGCTGGAAATTCTTACAGGCAGCGCTCAGGTCGACCGAGGGAAATCAGGGACTGTTCAACTTCGTGTGCGAAGTGTCCACGGTTTCGGTGGCCGCACCACCGTTACGCTTCGGGACCTTCCTCCTGGCGTCACAGCTGACCCTGTGACCGTTGATCTGACGCCCGGTGCCACTGCTGATATCCAGACAACTGTCTACACGACAGCGGAGACTGCACTGGGGATCTTCAACTTTAAGGCCACCTCACCCGATCTGGCCCCTGGTGATACAGGCGCCTCTGGCCGCCTGAGGGTGTTGCCCACCAGCTTCCTGCTGGGCCAGGAAGCTGGAGCCCTGACGCCTTCCGCTCACGGCGTCTGGGTGCGCACCGCCTCAACATTCAATCCACAGACTGGCGCAGAGACGGCAACCTTTACCCGTTATGTGAATGGAGTGCCCAGTGCGCCCGTGACCATTCCAGATTCCGGGGTAACCCGAGTCAGCACGTCTCAGGGTGATCTTCTCGTTCTGTCGCAGCGCACGGGCAACGGCTGGAAAATAGATGTCCATGGCCAAGTGAGCACGTTCGACCATCCGCTTCTCTATAACCGGAGCATATTTGCCATGACCGCCACCACTGATGCCCAGGGACGGATCTGGTTGATCCAGGGCACCAGCACTTCAGGCGCTGTCACCAGTCAGCTTGCCTACTGGGCCCCTGGAGCAGACGATATTGTTCCTGCAGGCAGCGATGTGAACTATGGCTACGTCTACCGCAGCACATTCCTGATCAGCAACAATGGGCGCTTTGTGGTCTTCCAGGGCCAGGAAGGGGATATGGCCACGCTGACTGACACAACCTCTATGGCAACCCGCAAAGTAGATGTGGGCGGAAACAATCAGCACACGCACATTGCCGTGGACAACTCAGGCAATATCTGGTCCATAGGCACCGGCCTGGGCCTGCGCCGGCTGGGCCTGAACGGTGCCGTTACGCTCTTCAATCTGCCAGGAGACCGTCCCAATCAGGTGATCGGCTTTGACCATGCTCAGCCCAACTGGCTTTGGGGAACAGGGTACGCCGGCGCCTCGCTGATTGACGTCGAGACACTCAGCAACCGCACGCTGCCGGTACACGGCCTTATTGAAGGGCTGGCGCTGAACAGCCAAGGCGGCGCGACTCTGCTGACCCGCAATGGCACCATGACGTCGACCAGTTATTTTCTGGAATACCTGCCCTGATACGGGTTCCGAAAAGTTCCGTAACGTGTTACGGAACTTTTCCGACCAGAGGGAGGGGGAACAAATACGGATTTCCGGGAATTGGAGGAACATCCGGCTCTTTCCCGGATGTTACGGAAATGGAGGGAATCCGTATGACTTCTGGCAAGAGACCCGGGCCGGCGCTCATCGCGCCGGCCTGCTGTCTGTCTACGTCCCCCGCATCACAAAGTGCTCCATGATCGCGTGGTGGTCCTCAAAAAACTGCTCCGGCTGCCCCAGCGCCTCGCTCAGCGGCAGCCACAGGGCCTCGCGGGCATCACTTCCCCCACTCAGGCGCGGCAACTGCCCAATCCCCAGGTCAAAGTGAAAGGCGTGGGTGACCGTGCGCCCGCGCAGGCTGCGGTCGGGGTAGTCGAACACCGCCTGGGCACGCAGATGCGCCGGCAGGTCCAGCCCCGCGCCCAGGCCCGTTTCCTCGTGAACCTCGCGCACGCAGCAGGCCAGCAGCGTCTCGTCCTGCTCCAGAAAGCCGCCGGGCAGGGCCAGCCGCCCCCGGCCCGGCAACCCGCCCCGGCGCACCAACAGCACATGGCCGCTTTTCACCACCACAGCGTCACTGGTCACGAAGATAGGCGGATAGGGCGCGGCCTGCCACGCGGCGCGGTACTGCTGCAGGTAGACGTATTCGGCCTGCAACTCCTGAAACTCAGGGGTGGTGCGGAAGCGGTCCAGAAAGGCGTGCACCGCGCCCGGCACCATGGTCTGCACCTCGTCCAGGCGGTCTTCAAAGTAGGCCCGGCGCACATCCGTGGCGCTCAGTGGGCTCACCACGTGGGTGGGAATGAATTCCCAGGCCGGAAAGGAGCGCAGGTAATAGCTGCTCTCGTCCTTGATATGCCCGATCAGGGCCACGTCGCTGCTGCCCCGGGTGTGGGCATGCACGCCACTTTGCACCTCGGAGAGCCACAGGGCCTCGTTGTAGAAGTAATCGCGCACCTGCACAAACAGCACGCGCGTGCGGGGAATCCCGGCCCCGCGCAACATGGCGGCAATCAGCGCCTGGCGTTCGTCGGCGGTAAACGGGTTCTTGACGTTGCGCGCCGCCCGCGCGCTGCCAATCACCACGATCAGCTTCTGCACGCTCTCCAGGGCTTCAAGCATCACCAGCAGGTGCGCCTGATGGGGCGGCTCATAGCGGCCAATGTACACGCCGAACGTGCGCTTGCGCCGGGCCGGGGCAGGTGTGGTCATCATCCTCATGGTATGCATCAGGCTTCATGAAGCAGATGAGTCACTGCTTTCATTCTAAAGTTGCTCACATTTCGGGGCTGGGCGTCGTACTGTAGGGCATGACGAAAAAAATTCTGTCGGCGGCTGTTCTGCTTTCTGCTCTTTCCGGCGCGGCCCTGGCGGGCGGCGCGGCGGCGCCCGCCGCGTCCCAGGTGCAACCGGCGACCCCAACGGCCATGGCAGCCGCGCTGCGTGAAGCCGGCTACCGCGTCACCCTGAACCCGGCCGACCCCGACAGCGACCCCAGCATGACGATCATGGCGGGCGACTACGAGGTGACAGTGTGGCTGAGCAACTGCAAGGCCAACACCTGTAGCCGCGCCACCGCCAGCGTGTCGTGGGACTACAGCGACGACGAGGACAGCCTGGACACCGAACTGGTGAACGACTGGAACAGCAACTACTACACCCAGGCGTACATCTACGAAGGCGCCTACTACCTGGATTCCACCATGCCCATTGCCGGGGGCTACACCAAGGCTGCGGTGAAAGCCTGGATGACCGAGTACCTGGGCGACGTGGCCGACTTCGAGATGGAACTGCCCTGAGGCTAAACCCCGCCCTGGCATGAAGCACATGCTCTGACGACGCGGGCGTGACCCGCTGCGTGCTGTGCGCCCCCCCCGTCCCTTGCGGCGGGGGCTTTTCATTGGCTGGCCTGACCTGGCCGCGCCGGGCCCGCGCAACATGAAGAAAACCGCCGCGTCAGGTCAAGGGGGACTTCTGGGGCTTCTGGCCCAGGGGCAGGCAGGGGCGGCCCACACTACAGGTCTAATGGCAGACCTGAAGAACGTGGGCCAGGAGGTGGCCTCAGACCTGAAACGGGGCGCGGCACGCGGCGCGCACGCCGTCACCGGGCGCGCCGCGCCCACCCTGGACCTGCTGGCCCGGGTGGGCTACGCCAGCAAGGGCGTGGTGTACAGCACCGTGGGCCTGCTGGCGCTGGGCGTGGCCCTGGGCCGCGGCGGCGCCACCACCGACATGCAGGGCGCGCTGCTGCGACTGCAGGACATTCCGGCGGGGCGCCCGCTGCTGTGGTTGCTGGCGCTGGGTCTGCTGGGCTACGCCCTGTGGCAGCTGATTCGCGCTGCACTGGACCCGGAGCGCCAGGGCACCGGCCCCAAGGGTCTGGGCAAGCGCGCCGGGTACCTGCTCAGCGCGCTGGCCAACCTGGGGCTGGCAGTGTTCAGCGCGCGCCTGGCGCTGCTGGGGTACGCCTCGCGCCAGCAGAACAGTGAGGATCAGGTGGCGGGCACAGTGCTGAACCTGCCCGCTGGCCGCCTGCTGCTGCTGGTGGCCGGCCTGGCGCTGCTGGGGGTGGCGGCCAATCAGCTGTACGTGGCCTACGGCGCCAAATTCATGAAGCGCATGGCCTTTCACGACATCAGCGAGCGGCTGTGCGGGCTGCTGGTCAAGATTGGCCAGGTGGGCATCACGGCGCGTGGGCTGCTGATGCTGGTGATCGGCTCGTTTGCCCTGCTGGCCGCGTGGCGTGACCGCGCCCGGGAAGCGGTGGGGGTGTCCGAGGCGCTGACATGGCTGCGCGACCAGCCGGCCGGCAACGTGCTGCTGGGGGCCGTGGCGCTGGGCACCCTGTGCTACGGCGTGTGGTGCGGGGTGCAGGCCCTGTACCGCCGCATTCGGGTGGAGGACGCGGCGTAAGCCGCCCCTCACCCAGGCTGCCCAGAGGGGGCGTGCAGACCATCCGTCCAGAGCCGCCTTCCCTGCAGGCCAGAGGAAAGCGGCCCCGCGTGCCACAATTCCCGCATGACTGCCCACCCGCCGCCCCCCAGCCGCCGCCAGGTGGCCCTGATTGCGCACGACAAGAAAAAGCTAGAGCTGGCCCTGTTCACCCTGGCCCACCGGGAGGTGCTGGGCCGCTTTCCTCTGGTGGCCACCGGCACCACCGGCGGCATTCTGGAAAAGCAGACGGGCCTGCAGGTGGAGCGGGTGCTGTCCGGGCCGCTGGGCGGCGACCAGCAGATTGGCGCGCGGCTGGCCCAGAACGAGGTGCTGGCTGTCTTTTTCTTCCGCGATCCGCTGACCGCGCAGCCTCACGAACCGGATGTGACGGCCCTGGTGCGCCTGTGCGATGTGCATGACGTGCCCCTGGCCACCAACCCCGCCAGTGCCGAGGCGCTGCTGGGCTGGCTGCAGGCGCAGCCGGCGCCCTGAGGCGAAAGGGCCTGGGGCCGGAGAACCCGGGGGCACAGGCGGTGCTTCCCACCCCGACCAGCACCGCTGGGCGCCGCCGTACCCTCTTCGGGCAAACCCCGATTTCTGGACGTGGCCCAGCGCCGGGTCAGGCGCCGGGGCCCGTGGCTTATATTGGTCTCATGCGCGCCCCCGCGACGCCCTCCCTTACGTCGGGTCTGCTGACCGATGTGGGTCGTCAGCGGCAGGGCGGCGTGAATCAGGACGCGGCGCTGGCGCTGGACCTGCCGCAGGGCGGGCTGTACGCGGTGGCCGACGGCATGGGCGGCCACGCGGCGGGCGAACTGGCGGCCAACCTCGCGCTGGACGCCCTGAGTCAGGCGTATCTGGACAGCCGGGGCGCGGCGCCGGTGCGCCTGGCCACGGCGGTACAGGCGGCCAATATGGCGGTGCTGCGCCACGCCGTGGGCGAATACGTGGGCATGGGCACCACCCTGCTGGCCGCCCTGATTGACCGGGGCGCGGCGCTGCTGGCCCATGTGGGCGATTCGCGCGCCTACCTGCTGCGCGGCGGCGAACTGCACCGCCTCACCGAAGACCACTCCTGGGTGGCCGAGCAGGTGCGCCTGGGCCACATGACCGAGAACGAAGCGCGCGACCACCAGTGGCGCAGCGTGGTCAGCAACGCCCTGGGCGGCGAGGAGCGGGTGCGCCTGGAGCTGTTTGGGCTGGCCATTCAGGCCGGGGACCGCCTGCTGCTGTGCACCGACGGCCTGAGCGGCGTGGTCACCGATCAGGCCCTGCTGGGTCTGCTCTCGCGGCCCCTGTCGCCCGAGGCCACCGCCCGGCTGCTGGTGAACGCCGCCAACGACGAGGGCGGCCCGGACAACATCACCGCCCTGATCGTGGACATTCACCGGGGCGGGCGCCTGCCCGGCTACGTCCTGCCGCCACGGCGCGAGGACGGCCCGGTGTATGTGGACGCGCTGCTCAGCGCCCAGCGGGGCAACAGCCTCGTGACCTACCTGCTGCTGATGGTCGCGTACTTCACGCTGCTGGGCATCATGCTGGTGCCAGAAAACCGCGTGCCCATCGGACTATCGGGCACCGTGCTGCTGCTGGGGCTGATGGTGGGGCACCGCACCGTGGGGCGCGCGCCGCCGCCACTGGGGCCCCCCAGCGCGGTGCTGCCCGCCCGTATGGCCGAGTTGCCGGTCCGCGAGTCCCGGCCCTGACCCGGCCGCGCCGGGCCGGGTATGCTCGGGGCATGAAAGAGATCGTGCAGACAGCGGGGGCTCCGGCCGCCATCGGGCCCTACAGCCAGGCCGTGACCTTTGGCAATCTGGTCGTGACCAGCGGCCAGATTCCCCTGACGCCCGCCGGTGAGCTGGTGCAGGGCGGCATCACCGAGCAGACCGAACAGGTGATCGCCAACCTGAAAGCCGTGCTGGCCGCCGCCGGCACCGATCTGGACCGGGTGGTCAAGACCACGGTGTTCCTGGCCGATATGAATGAGTTTGCCGCCATGAACGCGGTGTATGAGGTCCACTTCCGCGCGCCCTACCCGGCGCGCAGCACCGTGCAGGTGGCCCGGTTGCCCCGCGACGTGCGGGTGGAGATCGAGGTGCTGGCCGAGCGGCACTAGGCCCGCTGTGCCTGAGCTGGCGGCCACCGGCGCCGCCAGTTTCCATTCCGGGTCGGGCGGGCGAGCACCGCCCTTTGTGCCCGGCGTCTCGACGGCCCCCGGCCGGGCGTGACATTCTGCAGCGAATGGTTGTCCTGCCCATCCGCTTCGAGCGCAGTCCCCGTCTCCACGCCATGCTGAGCGAGGAGCCGCATCCCGTGGGCACGCGCGTGGTGGTGCAGGGCAAGCGCGGCCCGGAAGTGGCCACCGTGCGCGGCGAGGCCCGCGAGCCGCTGGCGCAGGAGCGCTACGGCGCCGTGCTGCGCGCCGCCGCCCCCGAGGACCTGAGCCGCTGGGAGGAACTGCACCGCGCCGGCGAGGACCTGAAATGGCTGCTGCGCGCCCGCGCCCGGGGCCGGAACCTGCCGGTGAAGGTGGTGGCGGTGGAATTCACGCTGGACGAGAGCCTGGTCACGGTCAGCTACAGCGCTGACGAGCGCATTGAGCTGAGCAGCCTGATTGGCGAGGTGCGCGCCCACACCCGCGCGCGCGTGAATTTTGCGGCGGTGGGCCCGCGCGAGCAGGCCCAGATGATCGGCACGCTGGGGGCCTGTGGGCGCGAGAACTGTTCCTCCACGCACCTGCAGGACTTCGCGCCGGTCAGCATTCGCATGGCGCGCGACCAGCAGTTGCCGCTGAATCCGGAAAAGCTCTCGGGGCCCTGCGGCCGGCTGCTGTGCTGCCTGCAGTTTGAGCACACCCAGTACCTCGAACTCCTCAAGGACCTGCCGCGCAAGAACGCCCGGGTCTGCCACGAGGGCTCGGGGGCCTGCGGCAAGGTGACCAAGCTGCACCCGCTGAGCGGTACGGTGGACGTGGCCACCGACCAGGGCCTGCTGCAGAACGTGCCCCCGGCCGAGTTGCGCCGCATGACCGAGGCCGAGGTGCGCGCGTTGCCGGAGGGGCGGGGCAGCGGCCGACCGGGCAAGGGCCCGCGCCCGGCCAGCAGCGAGTAATCCGGCCTCGGACTGGCACAGCCGCGCCCCAGAGGCGGCAGGAAAGGAGCGCCCGGTTCAGGCGTAAAGCCGCCGAACCAGAACAGGATCAGGGGGTTGGCGCAGCAGCGGGCAGGCCGCAGAAGGGTGAGCGGCCTGCCCCGCCGTGCAGCCCGGCGCCTCGTCCGCCGGGCCCGAACAGGCGCGGGGCGTGTGCCCTTGGGCAGCCGCCCGGGCGCGCGGGACCCGCAGTACACTCGCGGGCATGAGCCCTGTTCCCTCCCAGCCGCCCGCCGCCGACCAGACCCTGACGGTGCCCGCCACCGCGGCCGAGTGGGCCCAGTACGCGCCGCGCTTTGAGGCGCTGCAGGCCCAGCCCCTGAGTGCGGCGGACGTGCCCGGCTGGCTGGCCGCCTGGAGCGACCTGAGCGGCGAGCTGCAGGGCGTGGGGGCCAGGCTCTCGGTGTTCGCTGATCTGCACACCGATCAGCCGGAGGCGCAGGCGCGCTATCAGCGCTTCATGGCCGATCTTCAGCCGCAGTGGGCCCGGGCCGAGCAGGCGCTGAAGGAGAAGCTGCTGGCGGTGCCGGACTACGAGCCGGCTCCCGGGTTCGCCCTGACCCTGCGCCGCATGCGGGACGCCGCCGCCCTGTTCCGGGAAGCCAATGTGGCGCTGGGAGTCACCCACGAGGCGCAGAAGCAGGAATACGCGGTCATCACCGGCAACCAGACTGTGACCCTGGACGGCCAGACGCTGACCATTCCCCAGATCAAGCAGCGCCTAGACGACCCCAGCCGCCCGGCCCGCGAAGCAGCGTGGCGCGCCCTGGCCGCCAGCAACGCCGGCGTGGCCCCGCAGCTCGACGACGTGATGACGCGCCTGATCGCCACCCGCTGGGGGCTGGCGCGCAACGCGGGCGAGGCCAATTACCGCGACCTGCGCTGGAAGGAACTGGACCGGGTGGACTATACGCCCGCCGACTGCCGCGCCTTTCACGAGGCGGTGCGCGACGAGGTGGTGCCGCTGCTCTCGGCCATGACCGCCGAGCTGGCCGGGCCACTGGGCCTGGAGAGCCTGCGCCCCTGGGACTACAACCGCAACACCCTGCTGGACCCCCAGGGCCGCGCGCCGCTGACTCCGTTCCAGGGGGGCAGCGAACTGGAAACCCTGGCCCAGACCGCGTTTGCAGGGCTGGATTCGGGGCTGGCTGGCCGCTTCGCCCAGATGCGCACCGGCGGCCTCCTGGACCTGGAATCGCGCCCCGGCAAGATGAGCCACGCCTACTGCTCATACTTTCCAGGCACCAACGAGCCCTTTGTGCTGATGAACGTGGTGGGCACCGCCGAGGACGTGCGGGTGCTGTTTCACGAGGTGGGCCACGCCTTCCACGGCTTTTATAGCGGGGAAAGCCAGCCTCTGGTATGGAACCGCTGGAGCCCCATTGAATTCGTGGAGATTCCCAGCATGGCCATGGAATTCCTGACCCTGGACCACCTGGGCCACGTGTTCTCGCCCGACGAACTGGCGCGCTACCGCGAAAAGCAGTTGCAGGGCGTGGTGGCCTTCCTGCCCTGGGCCGCCCAGATGGACGCTTTTCAGCACTGGCTGTACGCCGAGGCCCCCGAGGACGTCACGATTGCCGATCTGGACGCCAAGTGGCTGGAACTCGACCGCACCTTCCACCCCTTCGTGAACTGGGCTGGCCTGGACGAGAGGCTGCGCGCCAAGGGCTGGCAGTACTACCACATCTTCCAGGTGCCCTTTTACTACATCGAATACGCCATGTGCTATCTGGCGGCGGTGGGCATCTGGCGCGGCGCCCAGCAGGATCCTGCCGGCGCCCTGGAGCGCTACAAGACCAGCCTGCGCCTGGGCAGCACCGTGCCCGTCCCCGAGCTGTACCGCGCCGCCGGCGCCGAATTCCGCTTTGACCGCGAGCACATTCGTGGCCTGATGGCCTTCCTGACCGAACAACTGCGGGCGTAAGTCAAGAGCAGGGCCCCCGGAACTGTCCAGGGGCCCTGCTGTTTCACCATCAACCCTTAGCCTTCAACCATCACCTCAGTAGCGGTAAGTGGTCGTCTCGCTCACGTTCACGCGCACGGTGCGGTTGGCGCCCCGGTCCACGGTCAGGGTCACGGTGCTGCTGCCGCGCACCAGGGTACCGCTGTAGCCGGTGCCGGTAGTGCGGCTCTGCTGCAGGGCGTAGCCGTCGGCCTGCAGTTCACGCACCTTCTGGTCGTAGGCGCTGCGGGCGGGGTCCTGCAGGGTGTTGCCGGCAATGGCACCCAGCAGGTTGCCGATAAAGTCCAGCACGCCGTTGCCGGTGCTCACGGGCGCCGGGGCCACGCTCAGCGGCTGGGCGAATTCCACGTTCAGGTTGGTGGTGCTACCGGCGCGGATCGCCACGGTGGTCGTGAAGTCCGAGTAGCCGGGGGCCTGCACGCGGACCGGGAAGGTGCCAGTACGCAGGTTGCTGTAGGTCACGTTGGCGCCGCCCAGTCGCTGGCCGTTCAGGATCACGGTCGCGTTGTTGACGTTGGTGCCCACGAACAGGCTGCCGGTGCTCACGGGGTTCTGGGCCGCCACGGTGTAAAAGGCGGTGTCACTCACCCAGCTGTTCTGGGGCAGGGGGTTGACCACAATGCTCAGGGCCTGCGCCAGACCGGCCTGCCCGCCCTGGGTGCTGACGGTGGCGAACTGGTCCTGGGCCGTGCGGAAGGAGCTGACCTGATCGAGGTTCAGCGGGGTCAGGCTGGCCAGAGCCAGCACCTTGTTCTGCCCCACGGGGCCGTCGACCGAGTAGGTGAAGTTGTCACCGGGCGCAGGGAAGCTCTTGGTGGTGTTGGCCTTGACGAAGTTCTCGCCGCTCAGACGGTTGGGCAGAATCTGGTCCACCGTACCGTCGGGGTTCACGTTGAACAGGTACACGTAGGCGTCGCGGTTCACGCTGGCGCTCACGGTGATGTTCTCGCCCACACGGTAGGCGGGGTTCTGGCTGCCGCTGGCGTCCTTGTCCACACGCACGCTCACCGACAGGTCCGGCTGGGTGGGGTTCACGATGATGCTCTGCGCGCTAATCCTGGCCTGCGCACCAGCCACGCTGAGGGTGGCGGCAGTGCCGAGGGCCAGCAGGGCGGTCACGGTCGAGTTCTTCTTCATGTCAGGCAGTGTGGCCTGTGTCCATGACCGCGTGCTGATGCCACCTGACGGACACGTTCACAGTTCAGCACATGGTAAATCCCGACTGGCCTGGGCTGATCCGGACTGCCGTCCATTTCCGTCACATCCGGGAAAGAGACGGATATTCCGCCAATGCCCGCAACTCCGTCTCTTTTCCTGATCTGCTCCGCAGCTCTGTGAGTCCTTCCGGTCGGAACAATTCCGTAACGTGTTCCGGAATTGTTCGGAACCCGTATGAGAAGTCCTGGAGATTGCTCAAGCCCGGCCGCCCCGGCTGTGCCCCTGCACCAGCGCGCGGGCCATCAGGTGGGCGGCGCGCAGGGGTTCAGGGACGCGGCCGGTGACGGTAAAGGTGCCCAAGGCCTGCTCTGCCTGGGGCAGCGTCAGGCCTGCGCGCTGCACGTACACGCCGCCGCAGGGCTCCATGGGCCCGGCCGCTTCAATCAGGCGCCACTTGCGCGCCCCGCCCGGCACCCGGGTGAGCAGCGCGGCGCGTATCTGGTCCAGGTCTGGGGCCTTTCTGGCCACCACCAGCACCGGCAGCCCCGTGGCCGCGTGCAGCGCGGGCAGGTCCACCACGTTGAAGCCCGCCAGCGCGATGCCCTGCAGCAGCACCAGGTGCAGGTGGTCGGGCGCCAGCGCCACCAGCCGCGCCAGCTCGGCGGTGCTGTTGCGCCCGTCGCGCCGCACCTGCCCCCGCAGCACGGCGTGCAGGGTGGTGCGGGCGTACACCGTGCCCAGGACCGGCACGTTGCCCCGGTGGGCCCGGTCAAACGGCGCGTCGTCAAAGCCGATGGCGTGGGCGAACACGCCCTGCAGTATGTCGCAGCCCCGGTCTGGACCGCGCAGCGGAAAAGCGAGACCGCCTTTGCCTACGCCAGCCTCCGCCATCCGGCGCATGTTCCTCTGACTGGCAAGGGTCACACTGCCCCCATGACCTCCGCGCTGCCCCTGCCCGACCTGAACGCTGGCCTCTGGCCCGTGACCGCCTTCGATCCTGCCCTGGCCACACCCGAACAGAAACTGGCGATTGGGCGCCTGCTGGCCGATAGTTTCGCCCTGGCCAACCCCGAAGACCCGCCCCTGATCCCCGAACAGGAAGCTGTGGGCCTGGGCCACCAGCTGCCCACCGAACGCAAGCACCACCTCGTGGTGTGGCAGGGCACACAGGCCGTGGCCTGGGGCTGCCTGGAATACGACACCGAACAGAACACCCACATGGCCCACGCCCGGCTGGTGGTGGCCCCGGACGCCCGCCGCCGTGGCCTGGGCCGCACAGTGGGGGGGCAGCTGCGCGAACTGGCCG
The DNA here is from genome assembly GCF_003028415.1 of Deinococcus arcticus. Lineage (NCBI taxonomy): Bacteria > Thermotogati > Deinococcota > Deinococci > Deinococcales > Deinococcaceae > Deinococcus > Deinococcus arcticus. Next base: position 32,650 of record NZ_PYSV01000018.1, on the reverse strand, counting down.
GACAGGCGGGCCGCTCGGTGCTCACCTTTGGCACCACCAGCCGCGTGCCGGCCGGCGAGGCGTTTGCCCAGGCCAGCGGTGCGCAGGCCGCGCTGCCCATGCGCCAGAGCCGTCTGCCGCTGTCTGGCCTGGACCGTGAACTGCTCACCCAGTGGCAGCTTCGCCCCGGGGGCGATCCCTACCGCCTGCACCTGTGGGCCACCGTGCCCGACGCCTACCTGGAGCGCGCCGCCGACATGATGATGGTGATGAACACGGCCCCCAGGGGCGAGCTGGAGCAGGACGACTGGCGCATTACCCCCGAGATGATCCGCGCCTGGGACGCCATGATCGAGGAAGCGGGCGAGGTGCGCACCATGCTGGCCATTGAAGACACCCGCACGGGCGTGCTGGACGCCTACAGCGAGATCTTCTGGACCCCGGAGCGCCCGGGCCCGGTGTTTCAGGGCGCCACCGCCGTGCGGCCCAGCGCCCGGGGCCAGGGCCTGGGCAAATGGGTCAAGGCCGCCATGCTGGAGCACATTCTGGCGCAGGTGCCCGGCGCCCGCTGGGTGCAGACCAACAACGCCCACGAAAACGCCGCCATGCTGGGCATCAACGTGAAACTGGGCTTTGCGCCGTGGTCCACCTTCACCGAGTGGCAGCTGAAGCTGGCCTGAGGGACAAAGAAGCCATGAGCTATGGGCCATGGGCTTTGGGGGGTTGCCCCACGGCTCACGGCCCATAGCCTCTTGCCTTTGCCCCCACACGCTACCCTGCATCCCATGAGCACGCCGGTTCAGGAGCACCAGCCATGAGGGTCGCCGTGGCCGATGTGGGCACCAATTCCAGCCACCTGCTGATTGCCGAGGCGATGACGGCGGGCGAGGCGGGCGGCTACCGGGTGCTGGACGCCCTGAAAGACCGCACCCGCCTGGGCGAGTGCCTGGACTCGGCGGGCAACGTGACCCCCGAGGGCGAGGACCGCCTGGCCAGTGCGCTGACCCGCTTCCGGGCCCTGGCCGCCAGCGCGGGCGTGCCCGAGGTCCATGTGTCTGCCACGAGCGCGCTGCGCGAAGCCCCGAACGGGGCGGCGGTGGCGGCGCGGATGCTCTCGCGCACCGGGGTGTACCCGGCGATCATCAGCGGAGAGCGCGAAGGCGAGCTGACCTATCTGGGCGCCGCGCACGCCGTGGAACTGGCCCCCGACAACGTACTGCTGGACCTGGGCGGCGGCAGCCTGGAATTCGTGCGCGGCGACCCCGCCGGCGCCCGGGACGTGCTGAGCCTGCCACTGGGCGCCATTCGCATGACCCGGGCCCATCTGCCCACCGACCCAGCGGGGCGGCGCGAACTGGCGGCCCTGCGCGCGGCGGTGCACGCGGCGCTGGCCCCGCACGCCGCGCGCTTCCGGGTGCGCGCGGGCACCCGGGTGGTGCTGTCCAGCGGCACGGCCGAGGCCGCCGCCGTGGCCATCCTGGCGCGCCGGGGCGAACAGGCGCAGAGCGTGAACGGCGCCGGCTTCTCGCTGGCCGAACTGGGTGACCTGCTGGAGCACGTGCGCGGGCTGCGACTGGCCGCCCGCGCCCGCGTTCCGGGGCTGGAACGCCGCGCCGATACGGTGGTGGCGGGCCTGGCGACCCTACACGCGGCGCTCGAAACGCTGGGGGCGCAGGACGTGACGGTCAGCGAGGGCGCGCTGCGCGAGGGCATGCTGATCGAGGAACTCACGCGGCTGCAGGCCTACCAGTCGTCGATCAGCGCCCGGCAGCGCAGCGTGCTGGGCACCGCCGAGCGCTTCGGGGCCAACCTGTCGCACGCCCGGCAGGTGGCGGCGCTGGCCCGCGCCCTGCTGGCCGCCTTGCAGGCGGCGGGCGAGCCCCTGGGGCCCGACGGCGAGGCCCGCAGCCTGCTCACGGCCGCCGGAGCGCTGCACGAGGTGGGCCAGATCGTGGCCCAGAGCGCCCACCACAAGCACAGCGCCTACCTGATTCGCCACGCCGGGCTGCGCGGCTTCACCCCGCGCGAGATCGAGTGGATTGCCCTGCTGGCCCGCTATCACCGCAAGAGTGCGCCCAGGCCCACTCACCCGGACTTCGCCGCGCTCTCTGGCCCCGAACAGGCCCTGCTGACCCGGCTGGTGGCGGTGCTGCGCGTGGCCGACGGCCTGGACCGCTCCCACGCAGGCGGGGTGAAGGTTAAGGCCCTGGAGCGCCGGGGCGGGGCATGGCACCTGACAGTCAGCGGCGCCACCCCGCTGGACCTGGAAGGCGCGCGCGATAAGGCCGATATCTGGACCCGCGCCTTTGGTCCCCTGACCCTGCGCACCCTGACCTGAGGGCTGCAGCGCCCAGGCCCGGAGGCGCTCTGGGGATGAAGGGCAGGACCAAACCAGCCCGTGGCGCCAACGGCAGGGGTGGGGGGCCCCTCCTCCAGGGTGGCGCTGGCCCCCCCGTGAAAGGGCCGCGTGACCCCGCCGTATCCTGGGCAGCATGACGTCAGCGCTGCCAAGAAACATTCTCTCCATCCAGTCATGGGTCAGTTACGGCCATGTGGGCAACGCCGCCGCCGTGTTTCCCCTGCAGCGCCTGGGCTTTGAGGTCTGGGCCATTCACACGGTGCAGTTTTCCAACCACACCGGCTACGGCGCCTGGACCGGCACCGTGTTTCCCCCCGAACTGGTGGCCGAACTGATTGACGGTATGGAAGCGCGCGGCGCCCTGCCCGAGTGCCACGCCGTGCTCAGCGGCTACATGGGCAGCGAGGGCACCGTGGGCGCAGTGGTGGACGCCGTGCGCCGGGTGCGCGCCGCCAATCCGGGGGCGCTGTACTGCTGCGACCCCGTGATGGGCGATGTGGGCCGGGGCGTATTCGTGCGCCCCGAATTGCCCGACCTGATTGCCGCGCAGGCGGTGCCCGAGGCCGATCTGCTGACCCCCAATCAGTTCGAGCTGGAACTGCTGAGCGGCCACAAGGTGGACACGCTGGAACACGCCCTGGAAGCGGCCCGCGCCCTGCGCGGGCGCATGCGCCCCGGCGGGCCCCGGCTGGTGCTGGTCACCAGTCTGGTGCGCAGCGGCGCCCCCGAGGCCAGCATCGAGACCCTGGCGGTGGGTGACGAGGGCGCGTGGCTGTGCCGCACGCCGCTGCTGCCGCTGGACCCCCCGCGCAACGGCACTGGCGACGCGATTGCCGCCCTGTTTTTCGGGCACTACCTGCACAGCGGCCGTCCCGACAGCGCCCTGAGCGTGGCCATGAGCGCGCTGTACGCCCTGCTGCAGCGCACCCATGTGGCGGGCACGCGCGAGATTCAGCTCGTGGCCTCGCAGGACGACTTTGTGCGCCCCGCCCGGCTGTTCGAGGCCCAGCGGGTGGGCTGAGACGAGTTCCGAACAATGCCGTCACCCATGACGGAGTTTTTCCGACCGGAGGGACTCGCAGCGCGGCGGAGCAGGAACAGAGACCGATGTCCGGGAAGTGGACCGCCCCCAGCCGAAAGCGGAGAGCATTCCCCTTCTTCCCGGATGTGATGGACATGGACGGCCGTCCGTCTAAGGCGGCGCGGAGGCCCGGCCCCTGAGCTTTGTGAGGCGCGTCTCAGGGTGGCCTCAGGGTCGCCCCAATGCCCGTTGCGGGGCCTCTCATGGAAGCAGGCAGGCGGGCCGTGAACACTGGGAGGCATGAAACACGTCATCTTCCCGACCGTGGCCGCCGCCGACGCCTTCATTGCCGACATGCAGCAGCAGGGCCTGGTGGCCCCCACGCTGGGTCGCGCCAGCTACACGCGCAGCGGCGGCACCAGCACCGCCACGACCACCACGACCACCGAAACCGTCAGCACCGACGCCAGCGCAGGCGCTGAAGACGCCGGAGCCGGCGCCGTGAAGGGTACGGGCGTGGGCCTCGCCGTGGGCGCCGCCGCTGGCATCCTGGCCTCGGGCGCCGTGGTGGCCACGGGCGGCCTCGCGCTGCCCGTGATTCTGGGCATGACTGCGCTGGGCTCGGGCGTGGGGGCCGCTGTGGGCGCCACGGGCGGCGCCATGGGCGTGGACGAGAACCACGACGGCCGCACCAGCATGGAAGACACCTACGAGGTGGACCACGGCTCTTACGACCAGATGCACAGCACCATGAACAGTGGTGGCCGCGTGGTGGGCGTGGAAGACAGCGTGCCCTTTGACGCTGTTCAGGCCACGGCTGCGCGCCACGGCGGGCAGATCATGGACGACAGCGGCATGAACCGCCGTCCCCTCAGCCCCACCGGCAGCTCGCTGTAATCTCTCCCTGACCCCCCAAAGCCCCCCAGCGGTTGCAGCCCGCTGGGGGGCTGGTCGTTGGCCGACGGGTGATGAGGAGCTGGCCCCCCCCTCTCTTACGCGGGGGCGTCGCCTTCGGCCGGGCCTCCCGGCAGCCCCAGGAAAAAGGTGCTGCCCTGGCCGGGGGTGCTTTCCAGCCACAGTTCGGCCCCCAGGCCCTCGGCCACCGCGCGGGCCACGGCCAGGCCAATGCCGCTGCCCGGGTAGGCATCGGTGCTGTGCAGGCGCTGAAAGACACCGAAAATGCGCTCGTGGTATTCCGGGGCAATGCCAATGCCGCTGTCCTGCACCGCCAGCACCCAGCGCGCGCCGGCCCGCACGGCCGTCACCTGCACCCTCGCAGGCCGTTCCCCGCGAAACTTCAGGGCATTGCTGATGAGGTGGTGCAGCGCCTGTCGCAGCAGGTCCGGGGTGGTGGTCACGGTGGGCAAAGGGTCCACGCGCACCTCGGCCTGCGCGGCCTGAATCTGGGGGGCCAGTTCGGCCAGCAGGCCCTGCACCAGCGGGCCCAGGTTCACCGGCACGGCCTCGCGCTCGGCACGGCGCACCCGCGAGTAGGTCAGCAGGTCCTGAATCAGGGTTTTCAGGCGCTGAGTGGCCGCTGTGGTAAAGGCAATGTACTGGTCGGCGCGCTCGTCCAGCTGCCCTGCGTAACGCCGCGCCAGCAGTTCGGTGTAGCTGCCGATGGTGCGCAGCGGCTCTTGCAGGTCGTGGCTGGCCACGTAGGTGAACTGTTCCAGTTCGCGGTTGCTGCGCCGCAGCTGGTGTTCGCGCTCCTGCACCGCGCCGGCCATGCGGTCAAACTGCGCGCCCAGCACGCCCAGTTCCTGCACCGGGCTGCCCGGCATGCGGCGGGTGTAGGCGCCGCGCGCCATGTCCTGGGCGGCGGCGCCCAGTTCCTGCACGTGCCGGCCCACGGTGCGCGCCACCCGGGACGCGGTCACCACCAGCAGGGCCATACCCAGCAGCAGCCCCCCCACGCTGAACCAGCGCACCGCGCTCAGGGTGGCCTGACTCTGTCGGGTGGCCTCGCTCAGGCGGCTGTTTTCCTGTGTGGTCATCACCGACAGCTGCGCCCGCACCTGGTTCAGCAGCGCGCGGCCCCGGCCCCGCCCCACCAGGGCCGCCGCCCGGTCCAGCGAGGTCAGGCGCGCCTCGATTTCCGGCTGCGCGGCCTCCTGCTGCCAGCGGCCCACCAGCGCCTGCACCCGCGCCAGGGTGCGGCGCTGCGCGTCGTCCACGCTCAGGTCGTGCAGGGCGTAGGCAGCCGCCTGAAACGACGCCTGCGCTTCCTGGTACGGCGCCAGGAACCCCGCCTGCCCGGTAATCACAAAACCGCGCTGGCCGTTTTCCATGGCCGACACCTGCCCGGTTAATTCGCTGAGCAGCTGGGTGCGGGCCTGGGCGTCCAGCACCCGCTGCAGGGCCCGGTCGTTGCGGTCCACGCCGTACACAACTGCGCCGCCCACCCCCAGCAGCAGCACAAAGGGCGTAAGCAGAGGGCGCAGCAGAAAATCACGCAGCGGCACGGCGGCGCCGGCCCCGGGGGCAGGCACAGCGGCAGCAGGGGGCGGCACCGGCACGGGGGCATTCTAAGTGCCTCGCCCCTCCCATTCCAACGGTTCAGAGGGGCCCCGACCCCTTTTTATTCCCGGTGCGAGGCACTGCTTTCGCCACTTGCTCTGCTGCGCAGCTGTTCCAGCCCGCTCGGTTGATCGGGGGCTTGGCAGCGAGCTACGGAGTGCAGCCTCTGGGCGCTCCCTCCCCCCGCTGGCCCCAGATTTTGAACCGAGTTCACCAAAGCGGGGTAAAGTGAGTGCCATGACCGAAACGAGCGTGCGGCTCACCCAGCAGGGTGAGGTGGCCACCCTGACCATCACCTCGAAAAAGGGCGTCCTGGGGCCGGGCTTCTGGCGCGAGGTCCCGCCCCTGCTGGCCACCCTGGGCCCGGCGCGCGTGCTGATCGTGCGCGGCCAGGAGTGGTTCAGCGCGGGGCTGGACGTCAAGGCCACCGCGCCGGTGATTGCCCCGGCCCTGGGCGACCCGCAGGCCTTTGGGGCTGTGGTGGCCGAGATGCACGCCGCCATTGAGGGCCTGGCTGCCCTGCCCATCCCGGTGATCGCCGCGGTGCATGGCTGGTGCATTGGTGCGGGCCTGGAACTCATCAGTGCCTGCGACCTGCGGCTGTGCAGCGAAGGCGCCCGCTTCAGCCTGCCCGAAGTGAAGCTGGGCATCACCGCCGATCTGGGCGGCCTGCAGCGCCTGCCCGGGCTGCTGGGCCGGGGCCGCGCGGCCCACCTGGCCCTGACCGGCGAGCCCATTGACGCCGAAACCGCCGAGCGCTGGGGCCTGGTGACCGAGGTGCTGCCCACCCCGGACGCCCTGTTTGCCCGCGCCGAGGCCCTGGCCGCTGCCCTGGCCCAGCTGCCCCCCCGCGCTCTGGAAGGCACCAAACGGGCTCTGAACGCCGAACTGCCCCACGCTCAGGGCCTGCAGCAGGCAGTGGCCTGGAACGCCCAGCACATGAGCGCCGAGGGCCTGATGACGGCCCTCAACGGGCGGAGCTCGTAGGGCGCAGGCCAGGTCCAGGTTGACCCCAGACTGCCTGGGCGGGTCGCCTGCTGGCGTGCCCTGAAGCTCCTTCCCCACCCTCAACACCCGCCCGCATTTCCCTAGGACCCTTAGACTCTTCGACCCTTGGACCCACCCCAAAAGGAGCCCCCATGACCCAGTCTTCCCCCCTCTCCCCCACCTTCCGCCCCGATCTGCTGGCGGGCAAGCACGCGCTGATTACCGGCGGCGGCAGCGGCATCAACCTGGGCATTGCCCAGAGTTTCGCCGCCCACGGCTGCGCCGTGACGCTGCTGGGGCGCAACCTTGAGAAGGCCCAGACCGCCGCCCAGGGGATTGTGGCCGCAGGCGGCCGGGCAATGGGCGTGAGCGCCGATGTGCGCGACTTTGCAGCGCTGCAGGCCGCTGCCGCGCAGGCTGTGGCCGCGTTTGGGAACTTTGACATTGTGCTGGCGGGCGCCGCCGGCAACTTTCCGGCTCCGGTAGACGGCATCTCGCCCAACGGCTTCAAGACGGTGGTGGACATTGACCTGCTGGGCACCTACAACACCATCAAGGCGGCGGCCCCGCACCTGAGCACCCCCGGCGGCAACGTGCTGAGCATCAGCGCCTACGGTGTGCCGGTGCCCCTGCAGGCGCATGTGGTGGCCGCCAAGGCGGGCGTGGACGCCCTGACCCGCACCCTGGCGGTGGAATGGGGCCTGCGCGGCATCCGCGTGAACGCCATTATTCCCGGGCCCATTGACGGCACCGAGGGCATGGCGCGGCTGGCCCCCGACGAAAAGACCCGCACGCAGTTCATGCGCACTGTGCCGCTGGGCCGCTTTGGCGTGCCGCAGGACATTGCCAACGCCGCCCTGTTTCTGGTGAGCGACGCGGCCAGCTACGTGACCGGCGTGATTCTGCCGGTAGACGGCGGCCAGAATATGCTGGGCGGCGCCCCGCAGTACCAGATGTATCAGTCGATGGGACTGGCGCTGCCGAAGAAGGAATAGGGGCCATGGGCTGTGGGGCGCCCCGCAGGCCATGGCCCCTTTGGCACGGCGCCCGGGTACGCTCGTGGGATGGCGCCCAGTCCTGCCCTGCCCCCCCTGGCCCACCAGCACGGTCCGGAGGCGCGCGGCCGGGCGCTGCTGGCCCTGCCGGACTGGTCGGCGGTGGGCCAGCTCAATCTGGACGGCCTTGGGCTGGAAGCGCTGCCCGCCGATCCTCACCCGGCGCCGCACACGACGGTGCTCAGCGCCTACGACAACCAGCTGCACACCGTACCGGCCTGGGTCTGGACCCTGCCGCTCACCACGCTGAACCTGTCGGCCAACCAGCTGACCGAGTTGCCTGAAGCCCTGGGTGAGGTGCGGACCCTGACCATGCTGGACCTGGGACACAACGCGCTGGCCACCCTGCCCAACGTGTTTGCGGGCCTGGGCCAGCTGCAGTTTCTGTACCTCAGCCACAACCGCCTGCAGACGCTGCCGGGCTCCATGCGCGCCCTGCCGGCGCTGCGCTACCTGAATGTCACCGACAACGCCCTGGCCGAGCTGCCTGGCTGGCTGGGTGAACTCCGGGGCCTGACCGAGCTGCGCGTGTACGGCAACCGGCTCAGCGGTCTGCCCGGCGACCTGGGCACACTGAGGGCCCTGCGCGAACTGCACGCCATGAACAACACCTTGACGGCGCTGCCCACCGCGCTGGGGCACTGCGCCGCGCTGGAGGTGCTGGACCTGCAGGGCAACGCCCTGAGCCGCCTGCCAGATGCGTTGGGCTGTCTGGGCGCCCTGCGCACCCTGAACCTGAGATTCAACGCCCTGGACGCCCTGCCCGAGACCGTGGGGGGCTGGCAGCAGCTGGAAACCCTGGATCTGCGCGCCAACCGCCTGACCCACCTGCCCGGGGCCCTGGCCACCCTCCCCCGATTGCGCAAGCTGGACCTGCGCTGGAACCGCCTGACGCGTCTGCCAGCCGCCTTTGCCGATCTGGCCGCGCGCGGCTGCCTGATCTACCTGTAGGGTGGGGGTTCGCCCCATGTCGCATGGCCCAGCGCTCATGGCCCAGCGCTCCTACTTACACAGATCCGCCGCGCAGATCTCCACGGCGGCGTAATCGCGCCCCGGCTGCACCGTCAGCTTCAGGTGCAGTTGGCCGCCCTCGTAGGCGTAACTGTCGCCGGTGGTGGCGTCCAGGCTGCCCAGCGCCACCTTCTTCAGGCGGTTGCGGTTGTCAATCCACCAGTCGCGGTACAGGATGGGCTCGGCCGCCAGGGGCAGGCTCAGGCGCAGGCTCTCGCCGGGCTGGCGCTTTTCCATCACTGCGCGCAGGTGAGCAGACGTGCCCGCCGGGTTCAGGGTGTAGCGCTCGCCCACCCGCAGGGTGGTGCTGAAGGTCTTGCGGGCGTCTGGCACCCCCACCAGACTCAGGGTCTCGCCCCGGCTGCTGTGCACCGCCACCGGCCCAATCTGGCCGCCCCGCACGTCGTCCAGCCAGAACCGGGTGTAGACCCCGGCGCACACGCTGGCGTTCCACTCTGCGCGGGCCTGGCAGTCGGGGGCGCCCCTGAGCAGGGCGCTGGCGGTCACGCTGCGGCCCGCCGTGCCCGTCACACTGCCGTCGCTGTCCAGGAAGGTGGCGGACTTGTCGCCGTCCTTGTCGGCCTGGGGGTCTTGCAGCAGCACGCGGGGGCTGCTGTCCAGCCACACCAGCCCGGCAGCGCTGTTACCCGGGTTCAGGGAAAAGGCATTCCTGGTCAGGTAGCCCAGGCCGCTGGCCTTGCGCACAGCGTTGGGCACGAAGGCAGCCAGCGCGGCGTCCTGAATAGCCACATGCCCGTCGTAGAACTGAAAGCCGCGAATGGGGAAGTTCGCCTCCCAGGGCCGGGGCAGGCTGCGGCCTCCCTCACCCCTGGCCTCCCAGCTCTCGGGCTGGCCCACGTTGGGGGTCTCGCCCACCAGCAGCCCGCCTTTCAGAACCGACAGGTGCGAGGCAAAGGTGGCGCCCACCGCGTTGTCGGCCAGCACGGGACTTTGCAGCACGTGGTTTTCCCCGCGCAGCCACACGCCATGGTCGCGGTGCTTGTAGGCCGTGAAGCTGGCAAACGTGGCGGGCACGGCGGCGCTCTTGGGGTCTGCAGGCGTGGTGACCGGGTCGTAATAAACCGTTTCGGTCAGGCTGCCGTCGGCCTTGGGGCCGTTGTCTACATTCAGGCCACGGTCCCCGCTGTGGGCCACGTTGCCGCTGAATTCGCCCAGCGGCGTGCGCCGGGGCCAGAGGTTGGTTTTGGCCGCCGCCAGCCCGGTGGGGTGCTCGGGCAGGGCGTACCAGAAGCCGGTGCCGTCCACCCCCGCCGCCACGTTGTTCCTGACCGTGTTGGCCGGGTTGGTGATCCAGTAGCCAGACGGTCGCTTGTCGCTGTCCAGCAGCGGGGTCTGCCCCTGTTTGGCGTCCGGGGCCTTGACCCGGGTCACCAGGTTGCCCTGCAGCACGTTGCCGGTTTCGTCGCCGTCTTCCAGGAAAAGACAGTGACCCAGCGTGTCGTAGGTCACGTTGTCGGTTACGCGCAGATCGCTGGTGCCGTGCACCACCACGCAGCGGTTAAAAGAGGCGTGGACGCTGCTGCCCCGCAGGTACGAGGTGGGGGCGCTGCCCAGCAGGTGGAAATGCACCGGGTAGCGGCGCAGGGTATTGAGCTGCCCCACCCGCGTGAACTCGGTGCCCTGAATGCGCGCCGTGCTCTGGCCCATGATCATCACGTGGGCGCCCACGCGGCTCTGGGCAGCGTCCTCGGTGGCGCCCACCACAATGTTGCGGGTCAGCAGGCCCACCTCGGCGCGCTCGTTCACGGCGCGCCCAGAGACCGTGATGGGATCGCCCCAGTGGGTGTATTTCAGGGGCGCGCCCAGCGTAACCGTGTTTCCGCTGACCCGCTGCACCGTAACCTGCTCGGTCTGGGCGGGGTTGAAATCGGTGCTGGTCAGGGTCAGGGTGTCGCCGCCTGTCCAGTCGGGGGCGCGTTCCAGGGTCAGGGTGCTGCTGCCGGCCCTGGCAGCAGCACTCAGGCGGGTCCAGGGCAGGCGAGGCTGGCCGTGCAGTTCCAGGGTGCCGTCCATCACGCCCAGCACCCGGTCACCCATGCCCATCACGTCCTCGCCGGGGGTACTGTTCGTCAGCAGAATCTCGGCGTGGTGGGCAAAGGGCTTCTCCTCGCGGCCAATGCGCAGTTCGCCGTGAACCATCAGCCATTCGCTTTTCAGCGTCAGGTCTTTGTCTGCAAATTCCAGGGCGCTGCCAGCCGGGATGGTCAGGCCCGCCAGTGCGGGTGGAGAGACATCCAGCAGCACGCGCTTGCCCGCTGGCAGCGTCACCCGCGTGCCGGCGGCCGGCACGGCGCCGCCCCAGGTGGCCGGATCGCTCCAGGCGCTGGCCGGCTGGGTGGGGCCCGGGGCCGGGGGCGTGGGGGCGGGCGGGGTGGGCTGACCGGGAGCAGCCGGCGGCGGTGAAGGAGCGGGGTCTCCTGCAGAGGTGCCGCAGCCCAGCAGCAGGGCAGACAGCGTGAGGGCCAGCGGCCAGCGGGCTTGGGACATGAACGGAGGATAAATGCCCAGGTGGTCAGTCGCGGTGAAAGATCTCGCATCGTGCAACCGATGACAAACAGCGTCTTGCCCACCGCTTCTTCACCGGAACTGTCTTTGAGAGCCGACAAGATCGGCCTGATTTCCTCATAGTTTTCATAATTAAATTTTACAAGATGAGTCATCACTGGTTCTTACAGGAGGACCCCCATGACCCGCATTGACGACCAGAACCTGATTCTCGACACCGACTCGTACAAGAGCAGCCACTTTCTGCAGTACCCGCAGGGCACCACGCGGCTGTTCTCGTACCTGGAATCGCGAGGTGGGCGTTACCCGGTCACGCGCTTTTTTGGGTTGCAGTACATCCTGGACCGCTACCTGACCCGGCGCGTGACAGCGGAGATGGTGGAGGAAGCGCGTGACCTGATCGAGGCGCACGGCGAGCCCTTTCCGTTCGAGGGCTGGATGCGGGTGGTGAACGTGCACGGCGGGCGTCTGCCACTGGAAGTGCGCGCGGTGCCCGAAGGCACACTGGTGCCCATCCACAACGTGCTGATGAGCGTGACCAACACCGACCCCGAGCTGCCCTGGCTGGTGGGCTGGTTTGAGACCATGCTGATGCGGGTGTGGTACCCCACCACGGTGGCCACCCAGAGCTACCACATCCGCGAGATCATCCGCGTGGCGCTGGACCGCACCTCGGACCGCGCCGCCGAGGAACTGCCCTTCAAACTGCACGACTTTGGCAGCCGGGGAGTCAGCAGCCGCGAAAGCGCGGGCCTGGGCGGCCTGGCCCACCTGATCAACTTCATGGGCAGCGATACCCTGGAAGCCCTGCGGGTGGCGCGCAACCACTACGGCGCCGACATCGCCGGGTATTCCATTCCAGCGGCCGAACACAGTACGGTCACCAGCTGGGGCAAGGCGCACGAGGTGGACGCCTACCGCAACATGGTCACGCACTTTGGCAAGCCCGGCGGGGTGTTCGCGGTGGTCAGCGATTCGTACGACCTCAAGCACGCCATCAACGTGCACTGGGGCGAAACGCTGAAACAGCAGGTGATTGACTCCGGCGGCACCCTGGTGGTGCGCCCGGACAGTGGGGACCCCCCGGCCATGGTGCGGCTGGCTGTAAACGCCCTGGCAGCCAAATACGGCACCACGACAAACGCAAAGGGCTACAAGGTGCTGAGCCACGTGCGCGTGATTCAGGGCGACGGAATTGACGAACAGACCATCCGCCAGATTCTGGACAACCTGGAGGTGGACGGCTTCAGCGCCGAGAACGTGGCCTTTGGCATGGGCGGCGCGCTGCTGCAGAAGGTGGACCGCGACACACAGAAATTTGCCTACAAGGCCAGCGCCGGGCTGATTGACGGCGAATACCGGGGCATCTACAAGGACCCCGTGACCGACCCCGGCAAGCGCAGCAAGGACGGCGTGCTGGATCTGGTGCTGGAAGGCGGGCGCATGATCACGAAGGCTTATAAAACCTTCGACACCGACTTCCCCGGCAGCCTGATGCGCGTGGTGTACCGCGACGGCGAACTGCTGGTGCGCGACACGCTGGACACGGTGCGGGGCCGGGCGTAAGGGGAACAGGTGCACACGACAGGCAAGACCTACGGACTCGGAGAGCTGCTTCGCAGCGCGAGCAGGGGAAATCCGGGTTCCGGGGGTGGCGCCGGCACATCGGCTCTGTTCCAATGTGTCGGCGCCACAGTCGGCAGTCCGTATCAGCAACAGAAAGGAGGAGCAGCCGGTGCCGCGCTGCTCCTCTTGGGTTCTGCTCAGGGACAGGGCTCTATTTCTCCCGGATGCTCCAGCCCTGGGCCTTGACAGCCGCGATCTGCCGCTGGAACACGGCGTCAATCTCCTCTTCGGTCAGGGTCCGGTCGCCCCTGTAGGTCAGGCGCACGGCCACAGAGCGGTTGCCCGCGCCAATCTGTTCGCCCATGAACACGTCGAAGGGCTCTGTGCGCTGCAGCAGTTCGCCGCCTTCGCGCCCCAGCACGGCCGCCACCTCGCCGTAACTGACACCGGCTGGCGTAATGACCGCCAGATCGCGCCACGCGGCGGGCGCGCGGCTGGGGTCGCGGAAGGCCCACTCGCGGCCCGGCAGCGGCAGGGCGGCTTCCAGCAGGAAGGTTTCGCCCTTCAGGCTGAACGCCTGCGCGATTTCCGGGTGCAGGGCGCCCAGCCAGCCCACCGGCTGCCCGTTCCACACCACCTCGCCGGCAATGCCGGGGTGCAGGGCGGCGGGCACGGCGCTGCCCCGCAGCTGGCGCACTTCCAGCGCGGCGCCCAACGTGGCAGCCAGGCTTTCCACCAGCCCCTTGAAGGCGCGGAAATCACCGGGCAGACCGTCTTCATGGGTGTCGGGCGCCAGGGGACCGCGCATCAGCAGGCCCAGGCGCTCGGCTTCGCCGCTGGCGGGGAAAATGCGGCCAAGCTCGAACAGCAGGGTGCGCTCGCCGCCTGTCTGCATGCCCGCCGCTTTGAGGAGGCTGGGGTACAGCGCGGTGCGCAGGGCCGTGCGGTCGGTGCTCAGGGGGTTTTGCAGGCGCACGCCGGGGCGCTCGGCGCGGGCCCTGGCCGCTTCCTCGTCGCTGGTGAAGGTGTAGGTCACGACCTCCTGAAAACCCAGCCCCGCCAGGGTGCGGCGCAAGGTGCTGCGCGCCACGCCTTCTTTCTCGGCGCCGATGTTGCTCTCGTGCACGCGCAGGGTGGGCAGGGTTTCGGGCAGGTGGGCGTAGCCGTGCAGGCGGGCCACTTCTTCGGCAAGGTCCTGCCAGATGGTCAGGTCCACCCGCCACGAGGGGGGCTGCACGCTGAGCGCGTCGCCCTCGCCCGCCACGGCGCAACCCAGGCGGCTCAGGATGCCCCGCATCTCGGCGGTGTCCACCCCCATGCCCAGCAGGGCGCGAATCTGCTCGCCCGTCGCTTCAATGCGGCCCGGGACCTCCGGCTGGCCCACCACCGTGGCGCCGGGGTGGACGGTGCCGCCTGCCTCGGCCAGCAGGCCCACCAGCCGGGCGGCGGCGCGGGGCGGCAGCAGGGGGTCCACGCCACGTTCGTAGCGGTACACGGCGTCGGTCTTGAGGCCCAGGCGGGTGCTGGTGCGGCGCAGCAGGACGGGATCGAAGTGCGCCACTTCAATCACCACGTCGGTGGTGTCGGCGCGCACGTGGCCATGATCGCCGCCCACGATGCCCGCAATGCCCAGCACGCCCTGGCCCGGCTGCGGCTGGCCGGCGTTCTGGAACGCTTCGGCCACGCTGGAAATAGGCCGCTCCTGGCCGTCCAGAATCAGCAGGTCTTCCGGGCCCACCGTGTGCTCGTGGCCCATCAGGTCGCGCACGAGTTCGCCCTGGCGGCGACCAAAGGCCACCAGCAGGGTGTCGTCTGCCACATCGCGGCGGTCGTACAGCGCGGTGGGCTGGCCCAGCTCCAGCATCACGTAGTTGCTGGTGTCCACGATCAGGTCAATGGAGCGCATTCCCGAGAGGGTCACGCGGCGCTGCATCCACAGGGGCGCGGGCCCGTTGCGCAGGCCGCCCACGGTCCGCGCCACGAAATGGTCACAGCCAAACCGCAGCTTCTGGGTCGGATCACGCTCGATAACCCGGCCCTTATCGGGGAGGGAGACGCGGATTTCGCCCTCGCCGCTGGCCTCGGGGCCGGCGGGCGGCGGCTTCAATTCCAGCTTCAGGAACGCCGCGAGGTCGCGGGCCAGACCCAGGGCACTCAGCACGTCGGCGCGGTTGGGGGTCACCTCCACGTCCAGCACCTGATCGGCGGCCCACAGCTCGCGCATGGGGGTGCCAGGGGCCGCCGTGCCGGCCGGAAACAGCATCAGCCCGGCGCTGCTTTCGCCCACGCCCAGTTCCTTGGCGCTGGCGGCCATGCCCCAGGACTCCACGCCCTGCAGGGCCCGCACGCCGTAGGTCATGCCGCCCAGGGTGGTGCCGGGCGAGACCAGTGCCAGCATGGTGCCGGCCGGCAGCCCCACCGCGTTGGGGGCACCGCTGGCAATGACGCGCTCACCGTTTGCGCCCGTGTCCAGCGTGAGTCTGGTCAGCTGGGTGCCTTCAATGGGCTCGGCGGCGGTGACCGTAACCAGCAGCACGCCTTCGGGCGGCGCAGGCACGTCCTCGACGCCTTCCAGGGGCAGGCCCAGCTGGGCGAAGACGGGTTCCAGTTCGGACAGGGGCGGTAAGGCCGGAACAAGTTCTTTGAGCCAGGAATAGGGGATGTTCATGGTGGATACCTCAGAGGTCTAAGCTTGCGAAGGATGTTCAATTGGAAACAAGCGGTAGAAGAGGCGGCACAGGTCTTGCAACGACGACTTGACGCTGGTGATGATCTTCTGACTGCGGCGCGACAGGTTTGGGTGCAGCTGAACTGCGGGGCCATGGTGCTGAAGTGGGCGGTTCAGAAGGTGACGGGGTGCGAGAGCCGTGAGGCAGCCAGGGTCGTGGCCAAAGCGACGTTTGGGCTCCCAAGGCCAGCTTCCAACACACCTTTGAGCCGACCTGGGCTGAAATAGGTCAGGACGGCACCAGCCCCCGCACCATTTCCCTTGCCTGCTCCGGCACCAGATTCACGGCGTCCAGATCCTGCACGCCCACCCAGGCGGGCTCATACGAGTTCTCTTCGCTGTGGCGCACGCCTTCGGGGCCGTCGCCCAGGCGCATCTCGCCGGACAGGAGGCGGGTCAGGAAGTAATGTTCCTGGTGACCGAGGTTCTTCAGCGTCAGGACTTCGCGAACGACTTCCACGACCAGGTTCACTTCTTCCAGCATCTCGCGGGCGCAGGCTTCGGCCGGGGTTTCCTTGCCCTCAATGCCGCCGCCGGGCAGGGTGGCGTAGGTACGCCCTGCCTTGCGCCGCAACATCAGCAGGACTTGGTTCTGGTCATTGAAGAGGATGCCAACGGAACGGGGGCGATTCACGACGCCATCCTGAGTTTGAGACGCTCGCCAAAGTCCAGAACTTCACTCAGTTCAATTTGCCAATGGCTCAAGTCCCATTTTGAGTATTCCAAAGGCCCCAATGACTCATCATAGAAGCCGCCAATATGATCATTAATAAGCCTGATATCTGGGCGTTCACCCAGGTCACTCAGTCGCGTCACAAAGTAGCTGAGGTGAACAGAGCTTTGCTCTCTAGAGGCCACAATGCCAAATAGCTCGAAAACATCTTCGTCGGGTGTTCGTGACAACGAAGTCAAAAAAACCACTGCGTGGCGACAATTAAACAGAGCCTCTATCGTGCCTAGCCAACTCTTCTGATAGTCAACAAGGTCAAACACCTCTCCTGAGGAATGCACATCCAATCTATTTTCTCCAATCAGTATGGTGCCTTTGTAAAAAGTCCCATCCCGATCTAGCGATATATCGAACGTCACCCCAACTCCCCCCGAAACTGCCCGATCACCCTCGGATCATTCGCGTAGAAGTAGCGAATATCCGGAATCTTGTACTTCAGCATGGCAATGCGCTCGGGGCCCAGGCCAAAGGCAAAGCCGGTTTTGCCCTCGTACACGCGGGGCTTGCCCTGGGCCTCGCGCAGATCGTCCACGGCCTTGAACACGTTGGGGTGAATCATGCCGCAGCCGCCCAGCTCCAGCCATTTGCTCTCGCCGCGCGGGTTGTCCCAGTACACGGCGAAGTCGGCGCCGGGTTCCACGAAGGGGTAGTAGCTGGGCTGGAAGCGCACCCTGGCGCCCGCGCCGTACAGGCCGCGCGCCATCTCGGCAATCGTGCCCTTCAGGTCGGCCATGGAGATGCCGTCGCCCACCACCAGCCCTTCCAGCTGGTGAAACATGCTCTCGTGGGTGGCGTCGGTGGCCTCGTAGCGGTACACCTTGCCCCGCACGACCACCTTCAGGTCCGGCTCGTGGTCCACCATGTAGCGCACCTGCATGGGGCTGGTGTGGGTCCGTAACAGACGGCCGTCCTCCAGCCAGAAGGTGTCTTGCAGGTCGCGCGCCGGGTGGTACCAGGGCACGTTCAGGGCCTCGAAGTTGTGGTGCTCGTCTTCCACCTCGGGGCCTTCCACCACCGCGTAGCCCAGGCGCTCGTAGATGTTCACGAGGTCCTCGTACACGCGGTTGATGGGGTGCAGGCCGCCGGCCGGCAGGGGCAGGCCGGGCAGGGTCACGTCTATGGCCTCACCCGCCAGTTTGGCGTCCAGGGCCTCGCGCCTGAGGGCCGCCTCGCGCTCGTCCAGCGCCGCCTGAATGGCCTGACGCACCGCGTTGATCTCGGCGCCCCGGGCCCGGCGCTCCTCGGGGGGCAGTTTGCCCAGAGCGCCCAGTTCTTTCGTGACCAGGCCGCTTTTGCCCACATACCTGGTCTTGACGGCCTGCAGGGTCTCCAGGCTGCCGGCGGCGGCGATCTCTTGAATGGCTTCGTGCTGCATGTGTCCTCCTGTTGAACAACCGGTTGGAACAAAGAAAACCCCCGCCTCGCAAGGGTGCGGGCGGGGGCCAGGGCTTGACCTGCTCTCAGGCCAGCCAACCCCCAGAACCGAAAAACGGCGAACGTGAACCGGCCTGGGGTGTCATGCGGCCCAGCCTAGCAGACCAGGGCCAGATGAAGAAACGCGCCAGATGAACTACGGGTCAAATTGACATACACATCACAATCTCGTGAACAATAAAACTCCGATGCAACCCAATCTGCCGGTCCGGCGCCTGATGGCGCTCGCTTCCCTTGCCCTTCTTCTGCCTGCCTGCGGCCGCACCGCGCAGGGCAGCGCTCCGCTGGCGGCGCTGGCGGCAGCGGGCGAACCCGTCCTGAACGAGTTGTACTACGACGCCCCGGGCACCGACGCGGGCACCTTCATCGAACTGAAGGGCCCGGCTGGCAAAAGCCTGAGCGGCTACACGCTGGCGGCCTATGACACGGCGGGCACCCAGTACCGCACGGTCACCCTGTCGGGCACCATTCCGGCCAGCGGGTATTACGTGGTGGCGCAGGACACGACTGTGGCCAGCCGCACCCTGGTCAGCAGCGGCGCAGACCTGAACAACGGCAGCGGCAGCCTGCACCTGCTGAAGTCGGGCGCCTTGGTGGACGCCGTGGCCTACGGCAGCCCCACGACGGGCCGGGGCGAGGGCACGCCGGCCCCCACCACCGGCGCGGGCAGCGCCCTGGCCCGCGTGCCGGACGGCCAGGACACGGGCGCCAACAGCGCCGATTTCAAGGTGCAGGGGGCCACCCCGGGCGCGGCCAACGGGGGCGGCACGGGCGGGGGCGGGGGCACCGGCAAGAAGGTGCTGTTTGACCTCACCAAGGCCGAGGACGCGGGCAACGCCGACTGGCGCATTGACGGCGCGTACAGCGACTACGCGGCGGCCCTGCGTGGCCTGGGCTATACGGTGGCCAGTCTGACCGGCAGCGCCGTGACCTCCACCAGCCTCTCCGGCGTGGCTGTGCTGGTGATCCCCGAGCCGCAGAACCCCTTCAGCGACAGCGAGCGCGCGGCCATCCAGAGCTTCGTGCAGAACGGCGGCGGGGTCTTTTTCATCACGGACCACCGGGTCAGTGACCGCAACAACAACGGCTGGGACAGTCCTGAAGTCTTCAACGGCTGGGACGGCAGCAGTCCGACCAGCGTGAGTGCCACCCTGCAAGCCAGTCTGAACACCGACGGGCTGTTCGGCCTGGGGGCTTCGTTCAATTCCAGCTTCAGCGATCCGGTGTACACGGCCACGCCGCTGACCAGCCACCCCATCCTGAACGGGGTGAGCAGCGCCGGGGTCTACGTGGGCACCAGCGTGGACGTGCGCTCGGGCACAGCGCTGATGGGCACCGGGGGCAAAACCTATCTGGCGGTGAACACGGTCGGCACGGGCCGCGTGGCCATGTGGGGCGACAGCGCCACCTTTGGCGACAACACCTATTCCGACGGCAGCACCGGGCAGTACAACAACTGGCCCAACCTGGGCAACGCCGCGCTGGGCAAGAATGTGGTGCGCTGGCTGGCGGGCGACCTTTAAGAAAGCTTTATCTGCGCAACTGGCCTCTGCCCTGCAGGGGCCAGCTTCTTTTTCCGTCGCCCAGACGCATGCGAGGATGCCCGCATGGTTGCCTCTGTCTTCACGTTCCCGCCCCCCGGAGCCGCCCATGGGTGAAGTTCACGCCGAAGGCTACCTGCTGGCCGCCGGGGTGCTGCTGCTCGTCAGCCTGCTGGTCAGCCGGCTGGGCGGGCGACTGGGCATTCCGGGACTGCTGCTGTTTCTGGGCGTGGGCATGCTGTTTGGCAGCGACGGCCTGGGCATTCAGTTTCAGGATTACGGACTGGCGCAGGCCATCGGCACCGTGGCGCTGTGCTTCATTCTGTTTCAGGGCGGCCTGGACACCAACTGGGCCATGACCCGCCCGGTGGTGCGCCGGGGCCTGAGCCTGGCCACGGTGGGCGTGCTGGCCACCGCCGGCGTCATGGCCGCTTTTACCCACTTCGCCTTTGGCTTTCCCTGGCTGACCGCGTGGCTGCTGGGGGCCATTGTCAGCAGCACGGATGCCAGCGCCGTGTTCTCGGTACTGAAGGAACGCAACCTGGGCCTGAAGGGCGACATTGACCCGCTACTGGAATTCGAATCCGGCGGCAACGACCCCATGGCCGTGTTTCTGACCGTGGGCATCCTGGAACTCATGGCGCACCCGGGGCAGGGCGTGCTGAGCATCGCGCCGCTGTTTCTCAAGGAAATGGCGCTGGGCGCGCTGCTGGGCCTGGGGCTGGGGCGCGCGGCGCTGTGGCTGCTCAACCGCGTGCAGTTGCAGTTTGAAGGACTGTACTCGGTGCTGATGCTGGCGCTGGCCCTGATTATCTTCGCGGGCACGGCCGTGCTGGGCGGCAGCGGCTTTCTGGCCATCTACATTGCAGGCGTGCTGCTGGGCAACGCCGACTTTATTCACAAGCGCTCCCTGATCAACTTTCACGACGGCCTGTCGTGGCTGATGCAGGTGGGCATGTTCCTGACACTGGGGCTGCTGGTCAATCCGCATGAACTGCTCCCCACCGCAGGGCTGGCCCTGGCCTGCTCGCTGGTGCTGGTGTTCGTGGCCCGGCCCATCAGCGTGTACCTGTCGCTGGCGAACGCCCGCATGCCGCTGAACGAGAAAAGCATGGTGGCCTGGGTGGGCCTGCGCGGCGCGGTGCCCATCGTGCTGGCCACCTTTCCGCTGGTGGCGGGCATCCCGGAAGCGCGTACCCTCTTTAACATCGTCTTTTTTATTGTGCTGACCAGTGTGCTGCTGCAGGGCACCACCCTGACCCTGGTGGCCCGCTGGCTGCACGTGCGCGAGGCCATCCCCGAACGCGCCAACTACCCCATTTCCTACACGCCCACCGGCCACAACAAGAACGAGATGGTGGAGGTGGAAGTGGCGCCCGGCAGCCGCGCCGACGGCGGCCGCATCGTGGACCTGCACCTGCCCCCCGAGGCCCTGGTGATTCTGGTGCACCGCGCCGGCGAATTCCTGATTCCCAAAGGCGCCACCCAGCTGCTGGCCGGCGACAGCGTACTGGTGCTGGCGGGTGACGAGGAACTGCAGGCCGTGCGGCAGATGCTGGGGCGGCCATAAGCCAGGGGCGCTGAGTCACGAGCCATGGGCCATGGGCCATGAGCGCTGGGCACTGTGCCCGCCCGGCCCCTTGACCTGCTGCCCCATGTGCCATCCGCCATTTGCTCTCCGCCATCGGCCACCCCCCACGTCTGCCCTGCAAAGACACGCCGCGCGGCCCCCTCAGACAGCAGTGTTACCGTGACCGTATGACCAGCATCGCCCCGCAGTCCACCCCGGCCCGTGACACGGCCATCTTTGACCTGATTGCCCAGGAGGGCGAGCGCCAGCGCCTGGGGCTGGAACTGATCGCCTCGGAGAACTTCACCTCGGCGGCGGTGCGCGAGGCCCAGGGCTCGCTGCTGACCAACAAGTACGCCGAGGGCTACCCCGGCAAGCGCTGGTACGGCGGCTGCGAGGTTGTGGATCAGGTGGAGCAATTGGCCATTGACCGCGTCAAAGCGCTGTTTGGCGCCGCGTGGGCCAACGTGCAGCCGCACTCGGGGTCCAGCGCCAACCTCGCCGTGTACAACGCCCTGATTGAACCCGGCAGCACCGTGCTGGGCATGGACCTCTCGCACGGCGGGCACCTCACGCACGGCAACCCGGTGAACTTCTCGGGGCTGCGTTACCAGATCGTGGGCTACAAGGTGAACCCCGAAACCGAACTCATTGACATGGACGAGGTGCGCCGCCTGGCCCACGAGCACCAGCCCAAGATGATCATTGCGGGCGCCAGCGCCTACAGCCGCACCATTGACTTCGCGGCCTTCCGCGCCGTGGCCGACGAGGTGGGCGCCATTCTGTTTGCCGACATCGCCCACATTGCGGGCCTGATCGCCGCCGGGGTGCACCCCAATGCGCTGCCCCACGCGCATGTGGTGGCCAGCACCACCCACAAGACCCTGCGTGGTCCGCGCGGCGGCATCATTCTCAGCAACGACCCCGAACTGGGCGCCAGGATTGACCGCGCCGTGTTCCCCGGCTACCAGGGCGGCCCGCTGGAGCACGTGATCGCCGCCAAGGCCGTGGCCTTTGGCGAGGCGCTGCAGCCCGAATTCAAAACCTACGCCGCGCAGGTCATCAGGAACGCGCAGGCGCTGGCCGCCGCCTTTCAGGAGCAGGGCTACCGCGTGGTTTCGGGCGGCACCGACAACCACCTGCTGGTGCTGGACCTGCGCCCCCAGGGCCTGAACGGCACCAAGGCCACCCGGCGGCTGGACGCCAACTTTATTACCATCTCCAAATCCACCCTGCCCTACGACACGGAAAAGATTCTGCATGGCGGCGGCATCCGGATCGGCACGCCGGCCGTCACCACGCGCGGCATGGTGGAGAGCGATATGCCCACCATCGCCGCCCTGATTGACCGCGCGCTGAAGGGCGAGGATGTGAAGGCGGAAGTCCACGCCTTCGCCGGGCGCTTTCCCCTGCCCTGAGCCCGTCCCGGCCACACCAGCCACTGGGGGTGCTGCGGGCACCCCTTTTCTTTTTTGTGAGATTTTCCTCATTTGGTGTGTCATAGTGGACAGGCACCATGACGATGGCAGACGTTTCCGGGAACTTCGCTGAGCTGACCCTGCGGCTCACGCGACTGGGGCTGACGGCCCCGGACCTGGGCAGCGCCATGCAGCCGGTGCTGGACGCGCTGCTCTCGGGCGCGGGCGCCCAGGTGGCCGGTTACTACCAGTGGTGGGCGCAGGATCAGGTGTACCGGGTGCGCGCCGAAAGTGGCACCCGGCCCTCCACGCTGCCCCTGCGCGGGCTGGCGCCGGGGCTGCCGCTGGTGCAGGCCCTGCACGGCTCGGCCGAACCGCTGTTCATTCCCGATGTGCGCGCCCACCCGGCGGCGCGCAGCTTCGCGTGGCCGGGGCTGCACGCCATGATCGCCGCGCCCGTGCACGACCGCGAAGGCACCCTGATTGGCGCGCTGCTGCTGCTGGGCTTTACCCCGCAGCCCTGGCCCGCCGGGGCCCCGGCCCTGGTGCGCAGCGTCACGGGCCTGATTGCCCTGCTGGCTGCCCGCCTGGACGCCGAGGAACGCGAACGTGCCGCCCACGAACACGCCCTGCGCGCCCTGGGGCTGTGCCTGGAAGCCCGCAGCGCCGAGACCCACGGCCACACCGACCGCGTGACCCGGCTGGCCACGCAGCTGGGGCAAGCCCTGCACCTCAGCGACGCAGATCTGTGCGCGCTGCGCTGGGGGGCGTACCTGCACGACATTGGAAAGCTGAGCCTGCCCGACGAGATTCTGCACTGCCCCGGTCCCCTGACCGACGAGATGCGCGGGCGCATGCGCCGCCATGTGGACGAGGGGGTGAATCTGGCCCGGCAACTGCCGTTTCTGCCCGGCGAGGCCCTGAACGTGGTGGCCGCCCATCACGAACGCTGGGACGGCACCGGCTATCCCCGCGGCGTGGGCGGCGAGGCTATTCCACTGACCGCACGCATTTTTGCCGTGTGCGATGTCTTTGACGCCCTGACCAGCAGCCGCAGCTACAAGGCCGCCTGGCGCGCCGACGAGGCGCTGAGTTTTATTCAGGCGGCCAGCGGCACCCACTTTGACCCCCGGGTGGTGCGCGCGCTGACCGGCGTGCTGGGCCGGGCGCAGGCGTAAGGGCGTTCCCCGTCACAGACCCGTCACGCCGCGCCCCTATACTCGCCCTCATGAGACGCGCCGCCTTCCTGCTGCTGGGCCTGCTGGCCAGCTCTGCCGCCGCGCAGCGCACGGTGAACATTGGGCTGGGCTACAACCCCGACGTGCAGTTCACGCCCTTTTACGTGGCCGACAAACTGGGCTATTTCGGGGCCGAGGGCCTGAAGGTGACCTACCAACACGGCTACGTTTCGCAGCTACTGCCCCTGCTGCTGCAGGGCAAGCTGGATTTCGTGGTGGGCGACCCCGAAGACGCCATCTTCGCGCGCAACCAGGGCGCGGACGTGCGCTACGTGATGACCATGTACCAGAAAAACCCGGTGACGGTGTTCAGCCTGAAGCCGCTGAATACGGTGCAGGACCTCAGGGGCCTGACGGTTGGCCTGCCCGGCCCCTTCGGCAGTTCCTACCACGCCATTCAGGCCCTGCTGGACAGCGCGGACCTGCAGGAAGGCAGGGACGTGCGCCTGAGCAGCATCGGCTTTACCCAGGTGGACGCCGTGCGCGCCGGGCGGGTAGACGCCGCCGTGGGCTACGCCAACAACGACGTGCTGCAACTGGCCCGCACCAGCGGCCGGCGCGTGTACACCCTGGATGTCACGGGCGCCTACCCCATGGTGGGCGTGGGCCTGATTGGCAGCGGCAAGAGCCTGCAGGGCGACCTCGCCCGGAAGGTGGTCCGCGCCGCGCAGCGTGGCCTGAAATTCACGGTGGCCGACCCCGCGCGCGCCTTCCGGCTGGCGCAGCCGGTGTTTGGCAGCAGCGGCAGCCTGGACGTGCTGCGCGCCAGCGTGCCGCTGATGACCGGGCCGTATACGCAGAGCAACGGCATTGGGGCCATGAATCCAGCGGCGTGGACCAAGGCGGTGGCGGCGCTGGTCAAGCAGGGCAAGCTGCCCGCCAGCGCCAGGGCCACCGATTACTACACCAACACCTTCATCAGCAAAACGCTGAAGTAAACCTGCCGAGAAGAGCCGCGCCCGTCCTGGGCGCGGTTTTGTTGTGTTCTGCGCCCGGCCTTGCATCTGTCATGGCCCCTAGGCGTGATGGCCTAGCGCCGCAGATCTTCGTGACAGGCGCCGCATTTGCCTGCTACGCTGACCCCATCACCGAAAGGAGGTGCTGCCTATGACCGACATCACAACCACCTGGACCGCTGCCCACCGAGTCTTCGTCCCTGCGTACAGGAGTGATTTTGTTTCACCAACCGTGGCCGCCTCTGCCTTCGGGCGCACCCAAGCCTTGTAACCCACGGGGGCGCCCATGAGCGCCCAGCGACAGACACCGTGGATGACCCAGGATGATTTCTGGGACGATGCCAACGAGCCGCAAGACCGCATTCGCCGCCCCCGCAAGAAGCCGGCGGGCCGCCGCGCCCTGGCCGACCTGACGGCCGAAGACAGCGACCTGCAAGACGACATCATTCGCCGCCTGAAAGACCTGGGCCACATCACCGAAGTGGTGGCCGAGCTCAAAAGCGGCAAGGAAGCCACCGCCTACGTGGCGCGCGGCCCCCGGGGCAGCGTGCTGCTCAAGCTCTACCGCGACCTGGAAGCCCGCTCTTTCAAGAACGACGCCGTGTACCGCGCCGGGCAGGTGATTCTGGACGCCCGCGCCAAGCGGGCCATGGAAGGCCGCACCCGCAAGGGCCTGGCCATGCTGCAAGAGGGCTGGGTGAACGCCGAGTACGCCCACCTGTGGCAGCTGTGGCACGCGGGCCTGCCGGTCCCCGAACCCCTGGTGGGGCCGCATCCCTTCGAGTACGCCCAGACCACCCCCGCCGTGTTGATGCGTCTGATTGGCACCGAAGACCAGATTGCCCCGCGCCTGAGTGACGCTGCCCTGAGCCCCCAGCAAGCCCAGAGCGCCTGGGACCAGAGCGTGCGTGGTATGGCCGATCTGCTGCGGCTGGGGTACGCCCACGGCGACTACAGCACCTACAACCTTCTCTGGTGGGAGGACACCGTGACCATCATCGATTTTCCCCAGCTCACCACGCGCCAGAACCCCCATTTTCACGACCTGCTGGCCAGAGACGCCCAGAGCCTCGTGACCAGCTTCCGCAAGCACGGCATTCAGGCCGACGCCCAGAGCACCCTGCGCGAGGTGCAGCGCCGCGCCCTGGGCCCGGCGCCGACTCCCCGGCTGCTGCTGCCGTGAAGGCCACGCGCCGCGCCGGACCCACTTCCTTGGTGAAGTGGGTTTTTTGTGTCTGACCTGGAGGCCCCTGTTTCATACTGCCCCTATGCCACGCCCCCTGACCTTCCTGCTGGTCCTGCTGCCCTTCCTGCTGGGCAGCAGCGCCGCCCGCCGCACTCGCCCGGAGCGCCGTGAGCGCTGAGGCCCCTCTCGCTGCGCGCCCCTGGCGCTCGGTGCTGTATGTGCCGGGCGACAAGCCGCGCGCCCTGGACAAGGCCCGGACCCTGGGAGCCGACGCCGTGATCCTGGACCTGGAAGACGCTGTGGCCCCCGAACACAAGGCCAGCGCCCGCGAGCACGTGCGCGCCGCTCTGGCCCAGCCCTGGCCGGTGCCGGTGCTGCTGCGCCTGAATGCCCCTGGCACCCCCTGGCACGAGGACGATCTGGCCCTGGCCGCGCACCCGGCCCTTGGAGGCGTGGTGCTGCCCAAGGTGGAGGCGCCGCCCACACTGGCCGGGCCGCAGCCTGTCTTGCACCCTGTCTGGGCCATGATCGAAACGCCCCTGGGGGTGCTGAACGCCGCCGCGATTGCCGCCGCGCCCGGGGTGGCCGGCCTGATCGCCGGAGCGAATGATCTGGCCCGCGCCCTGCGCACCCGGCCCCACCCTGGCCGGGCGCCACTGCTGCACGCCCTGAGCGCGGTGGTGCTGGCCGCCCGCGCCTGCGGCCGGGTGCCCCTGGACGCGGTGTACAACGACGTGCGCGACCCCGAAGGCTTCGCGCGGGAGTGCGCGCAGGGCCGCGCCCTGGGCTTTGCGGGCAAAACCGTGATTCACCCCGGCCAGATTGAGCCTGCCCACGCCGCCTACGGGGTGGGCGAGGCCGAGGCCGACACCGCCCGCGCGCTTGTTGCCGCCTGGAACGTGGCCCGCGCCGCCGGCCAGAGCGTGGCCACCTTTCAGGGGGCCCTGGTGGAGCAGATGCATGTGGACGAGGCCCAGGAGACGCTGGCGCTCTGGGCGGCGCAGGGAAAGCGCTAGGCGTCCAGCACCTGAGGCTGCACCGCGCCCTCTCCCCCACCCTGCGCCAGCCACGCCTGCAGGGCGGCCCAGCCGTCCTCACTCAGTTCGCCCTGGGCGAGGCCGCCCTCTTCCACCGCCCAGCCGCGCCGGTTGGCGTCGGCGGGCAGGCCGGCAAAACTGTAGCGGCCCGGCGGCAGTGAACCAGAGGGCCTGAGCGTCACCAGATGCGGGTAGTATTCCTCCTCGAAGCGGCGCTCAAGCCGCGCCTCGCGTCCGTGGTCTACCCCGGAAATCCCGAAGAACAGAAAAAAGGGCCCCAGATCCACGAACGGCCGCAGGCGGCGGCGCCGGGCCGACAGCAGTCGTACCGTCAGCCCTCGGGGCGCCAGAGCTTTACCCAGGTGGGTCATGGCTCTTGTCTACCCCTGGCGGAGGCGGACATTCCAGCCCCGGCCTATGCTCGCTCCATGAAGACGGCGCGAATTCTCCGGTGGTCAGGGGCTCAGACCTGACGGCCCGCGCGCTGTCCTGTGGCCCCCGAGCTTCACACTCGGGGGCCCTTTCTTTGGGAGACCACATGACCAGAGCCCCCCAACCCCAAGACCTGACCGCCAGCGACGTGCTGCGCCTCGCCCTGACCGGCAAGGTGTACGGCGCGGCCATTGAGACCCCCCTGAGCGAGGCCCCGCGCCTGAGTGCGCGTACCGGCAGCCGCGTGCTGCTCAAGCGTGAGGATCAGCAGCCCATCTTTTCCTTCAAGCTGCGCGGGGCCTACAACAAGATGGCGCAGCTGAGTGCCGCCGAGCGCCAGCAGGGCGTGATCTGCGCCTCGGCGGGCAACCACGCGCAGGGAGTGGCCTACGCCGCGCAGCAGCTGGGCCTGCGGGCGGTGATCGTGATGCCCGCCACCACGCCGGAGATCAAGGTGGCCGCCTGCCGCGCCCGCGGCGCCGAGGTGGTGCTGTTCGGAGACTCCTTTAGCGACGCTGAAACCCACGCCTACGCCCTGCAGGCGGCGCGCGGCCTGACCTTCGTGCACCCCTACGACGATCCCCTGGTGCTGGCTGGCCAGGGCACGGTGGCCCTGGAACTGCTGCGGCAGCTGGACACCGAGGGGCCGGTGACGGTCTTTGTGCCGGTGGGCGGCGGCGGCTTGATTGCCGGGGTGGCGGGCGTGCTGGCGGCCCTGCGCCCGGACATCCGGGTGGTGGGGGTGGAGCCCGAAGACAGCGACGCCATGTACCAGTCGGTGCAGGCAGGCGAGCGGGTGCGGCTCTCGGAGGTGGGCATTTTCGTGGATGGCGTGGCAGTCAAGCAGGTGGGCGCCTACACCTTTGAACTGGCGCGGCGCCACGTGCACGACTGGGTGCGCGTGACCACCGACGAGGTGTGCGCGGCCATCAAGGACGTGTTCGACGACACCCGCGCTGTGATGGAGCCGGCCGGGGCGCTGGCGGTGGCGGGGCTCAAACGCTTCGCCGCACAGCACGAACTGCGCGGGCACACCCTGGTGGCCCTGACCTGCGGCGCCAACGTGAACTTTGACCGCCTGCGCCACGTGGCCGAGCGCGCCGAGATCGGCGAGCAGCGCGAGGCCATCCTGGCCGTGACCATTCCCGAGCAGCCCGGCGCCTTCCGGGCCTTTATTGAGGTGGTGGGCAAGCGGGCCATCACCGAATTCAACTACCGCTACGCGCCCCGCGCCCAGGCACAGATTTTCGTGGGGGTGCAGCTGGCCGGCGCCCACGAACGCGCCGCCCTGCGCGGCGACCTGGAAGCGCGCGGCTACCCGGTGCTGGACCTCACCGGCGACGAACTGGCCAAGGTGCATGTGCGGCACATGGTGGGCGGGCGGGCACCCGAGGCGGCGTTTGAGCGCGTCTATTCGTTCACCTTTCCCGAACGCCCCGGCGCCCTGCTGGATTTTCTGACCCAGCTGCACGGCCGCTGGAACATCAGCCTCTTTCACTACCGCAACCACGGCAGCGCCCACGGCCGGGTGCTGGCGGGCCTGCAGGTGCCCCCGGACGACGAGGCGGCCTTCGGGGCCTTCCTGGCCGGCGTGGGCTACCCCGCCACCGACATGACCGCCAATCCCGCCTACCGCCTGTTTCTGACCTGAGCGCGGGTGTGCTTGAGCCTGCTCCGCTGGCACCCCGCCCGGCTTAGGGTGGTTGGCCAGTGACGCTGGAGCTGTCTGGACGCCCGGTCACACATGAAGGGGTGCTGCGGCCCCACTCACCCCGCGCAGGGGCCGGCGTGGCCAGATGAAGCGCATGGCAGAGACCCGCACAACGCAGACCCTGGGCCTGAGTGGCGCGTGGCAGGGTGAGGCCACTGACCCCCAGCGCACCTTCCGGGGCGAGGTTGCCACCTCCAATCTGGAAGCGCTTCCGGTGGGCACGGCTGTAGAGGTCACCTTTCACACCAGCGCCCGCCGGGTCAGCGGCCCTGGCGAGCACGGCAGTTACCTGCTGAGTGCGGGGGAACACACCTGGACCGTGGCCCGTTTCACCCAGCACCCCAGCGCCACGGGCCACAGCCGCGATGACCGCGTGCCCTCCGGCGACTGGGTGGCCGAACTCGTCTCCTCCTGAAACGGGGGGGCCTGAAGCGGGACCTGGCCTTGCGCGCGGTGGGGAGCTGCGCCTACGCTGGCCCATGCCCACCCCTCACCTGCTGGACCTTCCGCCCACCGACCCGCGCGTGCAGGCCCTGATGAACGCCCAGCAGCGCGAACTGCGCGAGCTGTACCAGGACACCGATGAGCGCACCGAGCCCTTTGACCCCCTGACCCTGAGCGGCGAGGGCTGCGTGCTGCTGGCCGCCGAGGAAGGCGGAAAGCTGCTGGCCTGCGGGGCGCTGAAACGCTGGGACAGGGACTCGGCCGAGGTCAAACGCATGTACACCGTGCCCGGAGCGCGGGGGTGCGGCCTGGGGCGGGCGCTGCTGCACGAACTGATTGCCCGGGGCCGCGCGGCGGGTTACCGCCGCCTGGTGCTGGAAACTGGCGATCAGCAGGCCGCCGCACTGGCCCTGTACGAGCGCGCGGGCTTTCGCCGTATTCCCAACTTCGGCTACTACGAGGGCATGGACAACAGCCTGTGCTACGAGCTGCCGCTGCAGGACACCTGAGAGAGGCTGGCTGAGCGCCCCTGCGCCTGATCTGTTCAGGCGGAGTACCTTCCGGGGCGCACCCCTCGCGCCCTTTGACTCTGTGACAGAGGCTCACCTGCCTTTGGGCACGAAGCTGGATAAAAAGCGCGTGGGCCCTTACGCAAGCTTGAGGGCTGGGGCCGTGGCCAGCCACGTTGATGAACCGGACCCGTGGAGCAGAGGGGCCGCCCAGCCAACCGCAGTCACAACTGCTGGCGAGTGCAGCGGACAGACCCTTTGTGCCACCAGGTTTCAGGTGCGTGAAGGGGGCCAGTGGCAAGCGCAGCCCTGGTGGCGACAGCACCGGCAGGTTGGCCGCCCAGTCTCCTGGCGCCCCCAATCCATTGACAAAACCATAGCCATCCACACTGGACTCGTGTTTCGCTTTCGCCTATACTGCCCCGAGGTTGTTATGCCTATAGCAGAAATTATCAGTGTAGGAACAGAACTGCTGTTCGGCGAAATTGTTGACAGCAACGCGGCGTTCCTGGCCCGTGAACTGGCCGGGCGCGGCGTGACCCTGCACCGCAAGTCTGTGCTGGGCGACAACCTGCACCGCCTCAAAGACGCCATTCACACGGCCCTGGGCCGCGCTGACCTGCTGCTGCTGGGCGGCGGCCTGGGCCCCACCGACGACGACCTGACGCGCGAGGCGATTGCCGCCGCGCTGCAGGAAACCCCCGAAGTCGACCCCCACCTCCTGGCCACGCTGCGCGGGCTGTTCGAGTCGCGTGGCCGCGCCATGCCCGAGATCAACCGCAAGCAGGCGTGGCTGATTCCCTCGGCCGAGGCCCTGCCCAACCCGGTGGGCACCGCGCCGGGCTGGTTTGTCCGCACCGTCTGGGAGGGCAAAGACCGGCTGATCGTGGCCCTGCCCGGCCCACCCCGGGAGATGCACAGGATGTGGCGCGAGCAGGTGCTGCCCCGTCTGCCGCTGCCGGGCGCCGCGCTGCTGCACACCACCCTTCATACCCAGGGAATTGGCGAAAGCAACGTGGCGGAGCTGCTGGGCGACCTGACCCGGCAGGCCAACCCCAGCGTGGCCACCTATGCCCGCCGCACTGGCGTGGACGTGCGCGTGGCCGCCAGCGCCCCCACCGAAGCCCAGGCCCAGGCCCTGCTGAACCCTGTGCGCGAGCAGGTGCGCGCGGCGCTGAAAAAGTGGACCTGGGGCGAGGACGACCAGACCCTGCCGGGCGCGGTGCAGGCCGCCCTGGGCAGCCGCACGCTGGGCGTCATTGAAGCGGGCAGCGGCGGCGTGCTGTGTACCCTGCTGGCCGACCAGCGCGGTTTTCTGGACGCCGCTGTCACCCAGGACCACCGCCGCCTGATCACGCTGGGCCTGACCCCGGTCACCCTGCACGATCAGGGCCTGTACAGCGAGCAGGCCGCGCGGGAACTGGCGGCGGGCGCCCGTGAACACCTGGGTGCCCAGGTGGGGCTGGCGGTGGTGGCCTGCACCGCTGGCGAGGGCACCGGACAGACCCACGCGGCGCTGGACACCGGCGAGGGCGAGGCGCGCACCTTTAGCCTGAACTGGCCCGGCGACGCGGCGCAGGTGCGCGACCGGGCGGCAGTCTGGGCCCTGGGGCTTGCCCTGCGGGGCCTGCGGCCCGGAGGATGGTCGGCGTGAAGGTCAAAGCTGCCCCCCGCCGCCCGGCGCCCCCCCGGGACACTGCTCCGCCCGCCGCCCACAAGCCCAGCACCCTGCGTCTGTTCTACGCCCTGAAGGTGCCCGCCGATCTGGCCCCGGCCCTGCAAGGCGCCCAGGGTAAGCTGCGCGGCAACTGGCGCGCGGTGCCCGCCGATCAGTTTCATGTGACCCTGGCGTACCTGCCAGCAGTGCCGCCCGAACGCGTGGATGACCTGAAGCGTCTGGGGACCCGGCTGACCCAGGGCCTTGCCCCACTGCACCTGAAGCTGCGCGGCACCGGCTACTTTCCCAACGAAGGCAGCCCCCGCGTGTGGTTTGTGAAGGTGGAGGGCGAGGGCCTGAACGAGCTGGCCGCCGCCCTGCGCGAGGGCCTGAACGAGCTGGGCGTGAAGACCGACGACCTGCCCTTCAAGGCCCACGTGACCCTGGCGCGCAAGAAGGGCCCGGCGCCGCGCGTGCCGCCCCTGCTGTTCCCGCAGGGCTGGCAGGCTGCGCAGGTCACGCTGTTCCGCTCCATTCTGCGCAAGACCGGCCCCATTCACGACACGGTCAGCACCTTCCGTCTGCGCGGCGCTCCTGCGCCCGCACCCGATGCCGCCCCCTCTGCCCCTGCCCCCCGTGCCCAGGAGACCCTATGAGCAAAGAAAAAGAGCTGAACACCACTGCCCCCGCCGACGCCAAAGAGCGGGCGAAGGCGATCGAAACGGCGATGAGCCAGATTGAAAAGGCCTTTGGCAAGGGCTCAATCATGAAGCTGGGCGCCGAGAGCAAGCTCGACGTGCAGGCCGTGTCCACCGGCAGCCTCAGTCTGGACCTCGCGCTGGGGATCGGCGGCGTGCCCAAGGGCCGCATCACCGAGATCTACGGCCCCGAGTCCGGCGGCAAGACCACCCTGGCTCTCTCCATCGTCGCCCAGTCCCAGAAGGCCGGCGGCACCTGCGCCTTTATTGACGCCGAGCACGCCCTGGACCCGGTGTACGCCCGCAGCCTGGGGGTCAACACCGACGAACTGCTCGT
>NZ_PYSV01000017.1 GCF_003028415.1 Deinococcus arcticus | reverse complement strand
AGCGTGGTGAAGATGGGTTTGCGGGAACTGGTACGGTCGCTCGGCCGGGAGTCAGCCCGCCTGGGCGACTTGATTGACCTCTTGACGCCGTTCCACACGCACTCCCCAGAAAGTGTCGGGTACTGAGGGCTGACAGATGAATGATTCTATGGATTTCGTCCTCGCCGCCAGCGAACATGAGCCGCCCATTCTTGAGGTCACCGCCGCCAAAGCGACCGCGCTTCGCAAACTACCTGTAATCCCGGAAGGCGAGCAGGGGTCATATCACCTGCTCGCTGCTTCGGCACTTCGCCTTCTGACGTCGCACGGCCAAGCGCTCGCCAGCAAGGGCACCTACCGCTTGGTGACGGACCCCAAAATTGGTCAGATGGCACTGGAAGGCGTCAAAGGCTCGCCTGGCCTGTACCGAGGGTTTTCGCGTTCCGGAGGAAAGATCACCCAGCACGCCAAATTCAAACCCATCAAGGGGGCCAAGCTTGCCACGTTGGGGCTGGCGGCCTTCGAAGTCGCCACGATAGTGACATCCACTGTTCATCTGCAAGAAATCGGTAAGCAACTCAAACAGGTGAATGAAACTCTCGATCAACTTCAGGACCTGCTCGACGATCAACGAATTGGCCGCTTGCAGGGCAACTTGACGTACCTCACGGAAATACTGTCCCTTCTTGAGCTCGGAACCTTGACCAGCAGCGACAGTGCGCGCTACGGGGATCAGTTGGAAACCATCTACCGGGAATGCCTCGCCGAGATACAAACTGCAGACAAACAGCTCGTCCGTCGGCAGAAGGAACTGGCCAAAGCCGAAAAAGTTCGGCTCAAGGGTGTGGTGGTTTGGAAGCAACCCAGCAAGGCGGACCAGGCAAAATTGACTGATCGGGTCAAAGACTTCTCCAGTAGCCTCGAAATCGCCCTCCTGGCTCAGGAGACAGCTGTGATGACCTGTGCCGTGGGCACACAACTTCGCCGCTCTCCTATGCAGATGGAATTTAGACTGCGCCAACTTGAACGACAGATCGATCAGCTCAAGGCCAACTGGAAAATTTATGGCGACGTCCTCAAGACCAAATTTGAGGGTGTGGCCGAACGGGAGAGCGTCCGCACAACTGAGCTGGCCCCAAAGTTTGGACAGTCGCGAGTAGAGACTCGGCTCAAGAGAAGGGTACTGCATCGGTGGTGGGTGCTCACCCAGGTGGCGGGATGACGGCCGCCTCTGCGGTGCTCTGTCCGCAGAGGGGGACTTCAGCCTGACGCCTGGCCAGCTGAGCAAATTCGTCTGGCGTGCGGTACTTCAGAGAGGAATGAGGCCGGCTGGTGTTGTAAAACGCCCGGTACCCTTCCAGCACCACCTGAGCGTGCCTGGCCGAGTAGAACACTTCCTGGTTGAGACACTCCTCGCGCAGCCGAGCGTGGAAACTCTCGGCAAAGCCGTTTTGCCACGGTTTCCCTGGTTGAATGAACCGCGTGCCGATGTCCTGGACGGCCAGCCAGATCCCCAGGTCACGGGCGATGAACTCTGAACCGTTGTCACTGCGGATGAATCCTGGTGCCCCACGTTCAGCGATCACCTCATTCAGGACGTCCTTCACGTCCGCGGACGTGAAGGACGCGTGGACCCGCACGGCCAACGACTGCCGGGTGAATTCGTCGGTCAAGGTCAGGATCTTCAGGATGGTTCCGTTCAGGGTCTGGTCAAAGATGAAGTCGTAGGTCCAGACGTGATTGGGAGACTCGGCATGCATCGGAATAGACGTCCCTGTGCGGATTTTCTTGCTGGTCTTCGGTTTGATGGTGAGGGCTTCTTCGCGCCAGATGCGCCGGACCCTTTTCCGGTTGATGTGCTGACCTTCCTGGACCAGCAGCGCGTGAATGAACCGGGAGCCGCGTCGAGGGTGGAGGAGGGCCAACGCGCGGATCCGTTGCCGAAGTGCGCTGTCCTGGCGCGGTGTAGCACGGTAGTGCCAGGAGGATTTCGGGAGGCCCACCAGCAAGCAGGCCCGACCGGGCCTGACCCGCGCAGTGATCAGTTCCTGGATCACCGCGCGTTTCTCGGTGGGCGTCACCGCTTTTTCTGAAGCACACCCTTCATGGCGTCGATCTCCAGGCGCTGCTCGCCGACGATCCGCAGGAGACGGGCATTCTCCTTCTCGAGTTGACGAAGCCGTTTGGCTTCGTCCACGGTGGTGTCGCCGTATTTCTTTTTCCAGCCGTAATAGGACGCCGGACTGCATCCGAAGTCCCGGCAGAGTTCCTCGATCGGTTTCTCGCCCTTCTTGGCGTCCTGGAGCAATTTGATGATCTGGTCTTCGGTGAACTGGCGCGTTTTCATCGGTGGGCCTCGCTTTCCAGCCTACGGCTGGGGGCGAGCCGGAGTCTCTATTTCATCCCGTCCAGTTTTCGGGGGCCAGACCACAACCATCACGGAATTGGCGAAGCTCGTGCAGCAGCATCATCAGCGGCCCAAGCGAATGCTGGCAGCGGTACGGACACTCCAACAGATGCAGTACACAGAAAAACTGGAACTTCTGGTGAAGGTAGAGGACGACCAGGTGGTAGATGTCCGCCGTGTGGTCGAAGCAGCGTCAAGACAACCGTAATCAGGGCGGCTGACATTCAGGCGCACATGAAGTGCTTTCGGCCTCCGCGGAGGAAACTGTCGTCAAGAAGCGATCAACATTTATGTCAAGGTCGGCAACCATATGTGCTCAGCGTTAAAACGCTGTGCGGCATGGTGCATCCACCTGTGTGAGCTCAGTGTGTCTTTGGTGCTGGTGGGCCGAACTCGGCGTAAAACGTATCTTCGACGCGGGTGTCGTAACGAACCCTGCCCTGAGCCAGATAAGTCACAACCCCTTTATCGGTCACATTGACAAGGAGATTGCTCGACCGGCCAGCATGCCGGTTGTTGATGACGTCTTGCAGTTGCGGAAGATCGGTGACGTCCTTATGTCCAATCTCCATGGGCACGTAGTATGCGTTCTTCGACGCATATTTTGCGCCCGCTGCCACCAAAATCACGCCCCGGCGATTGAGGGGGCCTGCATGCGTGCCACGATAGCCTCTGGTGTCAGTCGCTCAAGGAGCGCCGGCACCTGCCCTTTGGGGTAGATGGCATCAGAATTCAGAGAAGCACCCAGGATACGTTGGGGATAAACACGGAGTCGACAGGCACGGTGCATGGAAAGGCCACAGCTGCCAGCATTCAGAGTTGGCCCAGTTTGTCGATCTTCGAATGGACTGACACACCCTGAGGGCCTCGACAGGTGAGCTTTGGCCTCTTGAGACCAGCCAGTTCAGCAGTTACCTTCTCAGTAAAATCATTTCAGTCGACGTCAAAGTCGTTCGGATCAATAAACTGCCCTGCCTCATGCATTGCTTCGACTGCCATGCGCTTGCGGAGATACGCAGGATCAGGCGGAAACAGCTCAGCGATTTCAAGCAACTCATCGTCACTTAATTCAGGTAGGTCACTTGCGTCCATGTCGAATGACTGCCCTGCGAGCCCTTTCTCTTCATCTGGCATAACTTCAGTGTAGACCCGTATGCACTGGCGTCACGCTTATTGGCTCAATTGATCTCCTTCGCTGGCCCGCCCCCTCGCAACCGTGTCCCCACCACGCACCTCACCTTGATGCATGTGCAGAGGATCCGAATGACACTTCTCGCTTCTAAAATCCGCGCCCTGCTCATGCTGAACGAGCTGCACCGTCTGGGGTTCGAGCGGCTGAGGTTCACCAGTTTCGAGCGCGACAGACTTCATATCTATGCCGCCGGTGACGAGGCGGACGCGAGTGCCACCGATGAACGCTTCATCCCGGCCCCTCGCACATTTTCTGTCCCGCTCTCCGAGCGTGAACCCACAAACGGATTGCATCTGAAGGACCATTGGGAACGCCTGCTGGTCAGCGACCTGCGGCCGAATCACCTCGCTGGTCTGTTCGTACTGGACTATCCGGATATCGCCCGTCACGGCTTCGGCCCAGACCTGCCGTATCGCGAATGGTTCCGGGCAGTGGCCGCACACCTGCCGCATCACCTGCTGCCGATCACGCACCCGGCCAATTCGTTTGCCAAGCCCTATGAAGACTTGAAATGGGAATCCAACAGCGCCACCAAAGCCCCTCCCCTGGTGCCGGCCGCGCCGACGCCCACTGACAATGAGGAAGTGCCGGTTTTGACCAGAAGGCAAAACGGACGCAACGCTGTCTTCACTGTGCGTGCCCTTTTGATGCTGGATGAGCTCCACCGGTTTGGGTTTGAGCAGTTGCGGTTCGAGTCCTATGGTGGCCACGGCTTCATCCATATCTTCGCAGCGCGGGATGAAGTGTCGACCGAGTGCCTGGACGCCCGCTTCACACCTGCCGTTCGCCGGTTCAGCACCTTGCAGGACTATGAAGATCTGCCTGTGGGTGGTCACGCCCGCGCGCAGGCCTGGGCGCAGCTCCTCCATGGAACCGTGAAGCCCAATCATCTCGCAGGCCTGTTCCTGCTGGACTACGCCGACGTGGCCCGCTCCGGCTTTGGCGCCGATGAACC
Source organism: Deinococcus arcticus (assembly GCF_003028415.1). Lineage (NCBI taxonomy): Bacteria > Thermotogati > Deinococcota > Deinococci > Deinococcales > Deinococcaceae > Deinococcus > Deinococcus arcticus. The sequence continues at coordinate 69,021 of NZ_PYSV01000017.1, read as the reverse complement.
CTACCGTCATTGGTTCAGGGGACTTCGCCCGTTTCTGCACAGCGGCCTGCTGCCCATCACCCACGCACATTTCTCGCATGCCCAGCCGCTCCGTGAACTGAGCTGGGAGAGCCTCGGGGCAGTGCCTTCCTTTTCCGGGCCACCACCCAATCCCTACCTGACTGATCCGACTGCTTGATTGGGTTGCCGTCGAAATCGCCGAAAGACAGAGAGGGCAGGGCCAGGGGTGATCACTGGGTTGGGATGGGAGAAGCCGCTCAGTGATGATCTTGCCAGAGTCCTGAATCGACCTCCTGGCCGGGCAGGCACGAGGCTGAACCGAAAAGTCAGGCACTCTGGTGACATGATCACCGCGCCGCTTCTCAACGACGCGACATCCCGGCCAAAGGCCCTCCCCTTTCCGCTTCAATCCGCTCGTTCCTGGAGATCCGAGTGACTTCCTCCCTGACGTCCACCTGCGGGTGTACAACACGTTTTCAGAAGTGCGCCTACGCGTACAAAGTGACGCAGACCTTCTGGATCTGACTTTCTCTCAAGCCACGTGGCGTCAGATCCGGGAGCAGTCGCTGACGTTGACTGGCCTGCCGTACGCGTCGGTCATGGTCATGCCTGAGGTGCCGTGGCTCACCACCCTCGAAGGCCAACTGATCAAACTCCGCGATACGGAGGGGTATGAGGATGTCACCCTGATCAGGGCGTCAGATCTCCTGGTCCAGGACGCGCAGGGTACCTACTTTCATGCCGCCATTAACCACTTGCGCTTCCCCACCGCGCCGCCCCAGTCGGGGTAGGACGCGCACGTCCAGGTCAGCTACCAGCTCACTGGCACGGGCGAGGGCCACCTGGGTTACCTCACGGACGCGGTGCGCTGGAGTGCGCAGTATCAGCTCGCCCTCAACCCTGACGGACAGGTCGCCCTGATGGCTTACGCCACCCTTCACAACACCTCTGACCAGGACCTGCATCCGAGCGCCCTGACCCTGGTGGCCGGCGAAGTGCGCCAGACCCGGGCACACCGAGCTTAGGGGATGGGCATGCATCTGGCGCTCCGCGCTGCACCTCAATGGGACGAGGAACTCAACAGCACCGAGCCGGTGACGGGACTCTACCTCTACGAGTTGCGGCATCCACCCGTGCTCCGGGCACACAGCACGGTCACCATCCCATTTCAGGACATGACCGTCACGGCCTTCGAGCAGCAGGCCGTGATCCACACCTGGCTCAGACATCCAGGGCGCCAGGAAGGTGTGGCCAGACGGGAATGCCGCCTGAAGGCCGCACGCCTACTGGTTCCTGGGAGAGTTCTGCGGAACTCTGCCATTTTTCTGTGATCCCAGAGAGTGGGTGGTGCTCTTCCCTCCCCCGCAGGCCGCCCCCAGGGTCCGCCGTCTCTCACTCCTCTGCGCGGCCACTTAGTCTATCGGTGCTGTGGGACGGCAAAAACGCCCCGGCGGGGGCGTTCTCGTACCGGTACGAGAGGGCTACTCGCTCCCGCCGAGGAGCACGGCAGGCATGCGAGCCAACCATTTTTCTACGGCGCGCTGGTCCTCGGGAGACAGCTTCTCCATAAAGCGCCGGTTCCCCAAATGCCGGACGGCCAGGGCCGCGCGGGACGGCGCCACCTTCGTCGAGGCGGTCAGCTGCCCGACCTGCGCCCGCAGCTCGGAACGCGACGCGCCGCCCTGCGCCAGGGTGATCAGAGCGGCATGATGCTCGGCTGGTGCGGACGCAATGACCGCGCCCAGAGTGAGCGGCAACCCCTGGCGCAGCGCCTCAACCAGCTCGGCGGGCCAGCGCAGAACCCGAAGCTTGTTCTTCGCGAACGAAGCCCAGGACTCGCCCAGGGGAGCGAACACTTCATCCAAGGTGGCGTGCTCCTCACCTCGCTCCTCGGCCAGCAGGCGAATGAGGCGGGTCCGGGCGCCTTCGGGCTCCAGTCCCAATGCCAGCGCCACGAGAGCGAGCTTGCCGTCCACCTCGTCGATAACGTTCAAATTCTCGCGCTGCAGGTTTTCCACCAGGGCCGCCACTCGGGCCTGCCGGTCGTCCAGTTCCCGAACAAGCACCGGGACCTCGCTCAGCCCGGCCAGTTGGGCCGCCCGCCAGCGCCGCTCGCCCGCCACGATCTCGTAGCTCTCCCCCACCGGGCGCACCAGCAGTGGCTGCAGCACGCCTTCGGCCCGAATGCTCTGAGCCAGGGCCGCAAGACTCGCCTCATCGAACGCCCGCCGCGGCTGACCCACGCCAGGTTGAAGCTGCGCGACCGGCAGGATCGTTTTCGCCTGTTCTGGCACCTTCATCACGTCCGCCGTGGCACCCAGCAGGCCCAGGAGACCTGCAGACGGCGTCGGGCGCTTCCGGGTCACGCCGTCACCTCGACGCCGATCGCCTGCGCCACCTGCGCCGTCAGGCGCAGAACGTCCTGATGTGCAGGTGAACCGGCCTTATACCGCCCGACCGGCTCCCCCGCCATCGTGCTGTCCAACCAGACCGCAGCGCGCTCCGGAACCGGATCTGCCAACGGCGTCAGGTGCGCCTGCAGGTACGACAGCACCTCCCGGTCATGCGTGCGCCGCGCGTCGTACATGGTCGGGACGTACAGCGCCACACCCAGCCCTGGACGCAGGCGCCGGTACAGGCCTGTGGCCTTTTGCAGTCCAGGCAATGCGTTCAGGCCCTTGGTCCGGGTCGGAATGGGCACGATGAGGCGGTCAGCAGCGGCAGCGCCCAGAATTGCCAGCTGCCCGACGCTGGGCGGGCTGTCGATCATGACCAGGTCGTACTGCTCCGCCACGTCCCGAAGTGCCTGTTGCAGGAAAAGCTGCGATCCCGGCACACCCAACATTCCGGTTTCGGCCAGCGCCAGGTCAACCTGCGAAGGCACAAGATGCAGCCCGTGCACTGGAATGGGATGGGGGAGAGGTGCCCCTTCGGTCGCCAGGTCAAACACCGTTTGCTCAAGCGAGGGCTCGGCCACGCCCAGCCACGCGGTCAGGTTGGCCTGTGGATCCAGATCGATCAGCAGCACCCTGAGCCCCTGTTGCGCCAACTCGAACCCCACGTCACGCACGATGCTCGTCTTGCCCGCTCCGCCGGCGTGATTGAAAACCGTTAACACCTGCATAGGGTCAGCCTACACTGTGCCCTACCCCAGGCAGACGCGTCTCGACGCGGGCACCGCCTCAATCTCTGGCGCAGGAGGTTGGCCGCCCTCGAGGGGGCACCTGGAATGCCGCGTGCATTCACGGCCAATCGCTCCTCCGTGCGGTTCCTGTCACCTCCTCCTGTGGGCTCACGCAACTTCCAGCCTGTTCTCCTTCCTGGGAAACGTCCTGCTCGGTTCGTACGAGGAGAGCGGCCAGTAGGTACGTTTCCTGGCCAGAACGTCATGACCACAGAGAAGGGCGCAGACACTCCGGTCATGGCGCTCGCGCCTCTCTCCACTTCAGCGCCGCACTTCCGCCGTTGTGCGCCGGCGAGATGCTCCTGCGCACGGGCCAACCTGGCGACCGCCCACATCTCGGCTGTGACGGGGACGGCATCGCCGACGAGGACCAACAGGCGTCGGTTGGTTGCTGCCTCCTTTTTCCGCTCAATGTCACTGAGGCGCCCTCGATGTAGCCGCTCCATTTCATCCACACGCCCTGAAGCGCAGCCAGAACGAGCAGGAAAGCAGCTGGGCTCCGCATCCGGTGCGGTGAACACAGAGCATCCACGCAGTTCAGTAGCCATCTTCTCGTGAGAACCGCCCCTGGCCAGGGGCGGTTTTGGTGTGGGTCAAACAGAAGTTTGGCCGTCAGCCGACACCGCGTGACGCCGTTCTCGCCACTTCAAGGACCACCAACATGGCTTTTCACGATCCCGACAGATTCATCACTCGCAACCACACGTCCAGCTACCCACTCCTCGAGAGCCTGTTCGAGGGTCGGTCCTCGGAAGCCAGCACGCACGGCCCCAAAGGCCGCATCTTCGACCTGCCCGCAGGATTGCAGGTGACGGCCCTCGACGCGCATCACCTGCAGGTCGGTGAGCACGTGCTCCGCACAGACGTCTTTGCCCTGCCTTCAGCGCCGCTGATCGCGGTGGTCGCGGCCTCCCCACTCTTCCGGCAGTACGAGGGGCTGGACGCCCTCCTGCAGGCGCTGCATGACCCGGACACCGGCGTTGACGCCTTCAGACGGCAGCTGTCAGCGGTCGTCGCCGGTGGGCTCCGGAGCGAGCAGCCGGCACAACTCGTGAACCCCTCAAGTGGGTTCTTGGCCAGCTGGCGGCCCGACCAGACCCGCTTCATCCGGACGGATGAGGGCCACTGGTTCACCGCACTCGGCTGCGAGCTGAATCCGAGTGCCGACCTTCTGTCCGCGCCCGTCCGGACGACCTTTGGGGTCGACCTGGGCAGCTCACCGGTGGTGTGCGCGGCCGGCGGGGACCGCCGCGTTCTGGGATTCGGTGGCCAGCACTTTCCCTTGCTGGATGACCTGCGCCGCCGCCGTGACTACGAGGAAGCAGAACGGTGGGTGCTGCGCATGCTGACCTACGCGGTCGGGCGTGCAGAGGCCGAAGCCGCAATCCGGTATCTCGCCGAGCATGGCCGGACGGTCTACGCCGAGGCCCTGACCCTCGAGGGCATGTGGGGCGGGTTTGTGGCCAATGGCCGCCTGCAGGCGACCTTCGACTTCCACTTCGCTTGGCTCCCACAAGGGCTGTACCGGGCCGGTGTGCCGTTCAAGCGGGTCAGTGCGCGTGGGACGAGCCGCCTGTGCCATCTCCATATCCATACGATCGGCAAACGTCTGGGGAGACAGTTCTTCTGCCCTGAGTGTGACGGGCAGCAGCACGCGGACACCAACGCGGCATTCAACATCCTTGACCGGGGGTTGGCCCGCTTCGGTGTCCTGCCGATGCGCCGAGTCCGTTCCCTGCGCCGCGCCGGTCAAGAAGCGAAGCGGCGCAGCGGCACCTACCAGTCTGAGTGAGCGCCACGGCCGTGACCGCAAACCCCGTGTGCGGGCGCCACAGGCCAAGCGTTATGGTTTGCCTCTTCAGGGCTCAAAAGGAACAGTCATGGCACACACCGCCGGCAGTTCAGCCCTCCCGATTGCCACCCTGTCGCTGGTGCTTGAGCTGCTGACGGCCGTCGGTCTGACACAGCCTCAGCAGGCGCAGCTCCTGGGGCTGGAGCGTCACACGCTCCGGCGCGCGCTGCAGGCCCCGCTCCCGCTCAACCTTTCCCCAGAGCAGCTGACCCGTCTGCGTTTGAGCGTGGAGATCGCAACGGCCCTGCGGACGTTGTACGCCGACCATTCAGCAGGCGGGTGGTTCGGGCGTCCGAACGGACGGGCGCCCTTTGAAGGCCAGACGCCGCTGGCGTACGTCCTCGACGGCGGGACCCCAGCGCTGCTCGACACGCATCGCCTGCTCCTCAGCGATCTCACTGGCCAGTTCAGCGCTTCAGCTGAAGCGCGGGCGCTGGCGGCAAGCCTGCCTCAGCCTGAGATCGACCTGGACGAATAGGGAGCGGCCGTCCTCATGCCGTCTGACCTTCCGGTTGCCCGTGCCACTCTCGTGGCACGGGCCTTTCTTTCTCAGGGGGCCGTCAAGAACGGTTTGTCAACGGTGATAAGAATCAGAGAGACCAGGGAGCAGTCCGCCAGGAAGTGAGTCGTCCACCGACGCAGACAGGATGAATACAACCGGCACCGACAGGACGGCGCAGCATTTTCACCGAAGCTCCCTGAGTTGTTTTCTTCAGGTGCGTCACTCGGGGGAGGAGGCAGGGATCCGCGATGGGGCCGTCCTTTTGTCTGAATGGGGCTGGCCCGCTGAGCCGGTGGCGCCTGCGGGTAACGCCAATCCGTGCTGACTGGATACCGCAGATCCGGTCCGATTTAAGGGGCCCACCAGCTCCAGGACCCATGTCCAGAGAGCGGCCTGTGCCTCCTTGCGAATAGAGCTGCGCGGAAACTGACACTTGACAAATCTGCGTCTGAAGGAAGGATCAGTGCGTCTGAGCGCACAAACATCAGCATTTAAAGAGTATCTTTGAAATCTTCACTTGACACGTCTCTGCACGTGGCCTAAAGTGTCAACCATGAAATTGCGCGTTGGGGTCTTCGAGAGCAGCAGGATTGCCGACATCGAGCGGATCTTTCATCATTACTACCCGGACAGCCGACTCACTCACGTCAAGTCACACTTGCAATTGAGTGAGGTCGATGCGGTGCTTGCGGGCGGTGGGCCCGACCTGAATCCTGAGCTCTACGGGCAGGAAGACCGCGCCTGCCGTCACGTGAACAAGGCGCGCGACGCCCGTGATCTGGACCTCATGCACGGGTTGCTCGGCGCCAGGCTGCCCTTTCTTGGTTTGTGCCGTGGCGCGCAGCTCCTCAACGTCGCGCTGAACGGCACCCTCTACCAGGACCTCGCCACTGAGCGTGGCCAGGGTCATCTCCCGGTGCATTCCGTCGCCTTCAGCGGAACAGGCGCCCGTCACCTCGGCGACCGCACTCAGGTCAATTCGACCCACCACCAGGGCATCGATCGTCTCGGCGATGGACTCGAGGTCATCGGCCGCGCCGCCGACGGGCTCCCCGAAGCCTGGTTCCGAGCCGGCGCCATCGGTGTCCAGTTCCATCCGGAAACCCTGATTCACGAGAATCCCTCCTGGCTCAGGCTCTTCGACTGGTGGCTGGCAGGTGCGGCGTGAGCGTTCAGCTCGACGGCCAGCAGATCCGGGCGCGGCGTGAACTGCTGGGACTCACCCTGCAGGAGGTCGCCAGCAAAGCCGGCGTCACCCGCCAGTACGTGAGCTCTGTGGAGGCCGGCAAGATTCAGCTCGTCCCGCCTGGCGTCGCCCGCATCGTCGAGACCGTGGGGCTGACCGTCACCTTCGGGTCGCCGGAAACCGGCGACTTTCCGAGACACTTCTTTACCTACGGCAGCATGAAACCTGGCTTCCTGCGCGCCGGCATCGTCGAGGGCAACCTGCCGGAAGGGCACCAACCCGCCTTTGTGGCTGGGTACCGTCTCTATGACAGCGGAATGGACTACCCCTGTCTGGTCCGCAGCGATGATCCCCGGGACCTGGTGCACGGCGTGGTCTACGAGTTCACCGATCTGACCATCCGCAAGGCGCTGCAGACCTTCGACGTGATCGAAGGGGTCAATGACAACCCACCGCTGTTCCGCCGCCACCGCAGTGTTGCCCTGAGCGCCACGGACGACCCCGACCAGTCCGCCGTGCCGTGTTGGGTCTACCTCTACGTGCCATCCGTCAAAGACCTGAAGCCGGTCAAGGACGGCACCTGGACGAAAGAGAAAGGAAGGAGAAAATGAACGCGAAGCAACTGTTGGATTCGGACAGAGAGGCCTGGGTGCGCCTGATCGCTCTCGAACGGACGTGGGGCCAACCACGCGACGAGATCCTGGCGACGGCGCTGCAGGAGTGCCGGGGCGTCCGTTCCGAACTGAACGCACGCCTGAAGGCCTGGATGTACCCCGACCGGAACGCTGTGCTCGCCTCTGGCGAGCGGCTCTTCGGCAGGGACGGCCGGACCGTCCGGAGGACAACCGGTGCCTGACCACCTGCTGCAGGAGCTCGGCTTCCCCGACTGGCAGGACGTGTCCGGGAAGGCATCAATCGCCGGGCTGTACCCGGCCGGCCAGCGGTGCGGCCTGTACGTCCTGGGCTTCGCCGATGGGGAACGTTACGCTGGTCAGGCTGTCGACGTCACGAAGCGCTACCTGCAGCACCGCAAGACCTATGCGGACCTCACAGGGATCACGTTCAAGGCCGTTCCCAGGGACGACCTCGATGCGCAGGAGCAGCGCTGTATCCACAGCCTAGAAGCCGGAGGAATGCTGCTGAGGAACTTCACGCACATGAGTGTCGTCCGGGGGGGGCGGCCATTCGACGAGGTCGTGACCTCTCAGGAGCAGCAGACCTGGGCCCAGGGCGAGGCCGAACTGCAGGATGACCCGCCTCATGTGCACGACGAATCGCTCAGACGGCGTCAACGCCGGAAGTTCGACCAGTTCATGACGCTGCCTCACGCGCACGACGCCCTGGTGCTGCTGGGGCTGTACCTGCAGGCCACGGTGCCGTTCCCACGGCGGACCGAGCAGGCCTTCTGGACCGTCACGTGCCTGCCCTACGGCCCGGGGAGGGAGGCCACCCTGTACTGCCGGGTCAACCTGAACATGCAGGAGACCTTTTCCATCTACGGCCACCAGAGCGGCCTGGAGGTGAGCATCCACCTGGCGGTCTCCCCACTGGCCGAGCATCTCGGAAGCGACTGGCAGGCCCAGCTCGAAGAGGGAGAATACGAGGTGACTGGCCACCGCTATCAGCCTGGAGGACATGACCAGACGGAGGTGCGGGCATTTGGGAAAGATCATGCAGCCTTCCTGATCTCTGCAGGGCCAACGACCCGGGCGATGGCCCTGCTGAACCTCCGACTGATGCGGCGTGGCGCGACCTACTGGCCAGGCTCACACCACCCGCAACTGGCCGACGCTGCGATGGAGGCGCTCGAGCTGGCTTTGCCGTCCATGGGCCTGGAACAGGGTGGAAACCATGAAGGGGCATCTCCCTGAGGTGACTCGGGGGTCCCGTACCATGCACGTCAACCCCCGGGCCCCTCGGTGCATATATGGCTCCTTCCTTGAAGCAACATCGTCACGCGTTCGGCCCGGGTCGTCGCCGAAGTCACTCAGCGAGGGCTCGAGCGACTTCTGGTGGGCTCATTGGGGGCCCCTCGGCCCGGCTGGGCCAGGGCGCCCGGTACCGCGTGACAGGAAACGTTGCGGGTCAGTCGTTGTCCTGGTGATCCTTCAAGGCCTTCACGGTGTTGAGCGGTGCAGAGGCCCCCAGCGGAGGGGGCAATCGGATGACTTCTGGAACAACAGCAGAGGAAATGGGCTATTTGACAGGTCTTTCAGTCGCGTTTGGTCATGCCGTACACGACCTCGCGGTCATCTGAGGGAAGATCAACCTCGTAAAAAGGGCGGTTCGCCTCTGCCCGAACCGGTACACTGAAGGCCCTGTGAGAGCTCTGTGTTCTGCCCTGCCGGTGGGAGCCCCACCGCGATGAGTCGGCCTTCCCGGAAAGGCGCGGTGGATGTGACGGCCGACGTGCCGCTGCCGCTGCGCCTCGGTGACGGCACCCACAGCGGTCATGACGAACTGAACGTCGCGCGGCTCTCACTCATCAGCGCCCAATCCCGCGTCCCGGCCAGCTATACCAGCTGGACCCGGACGTACCAGAGTGGTGACCGGACCGTGACGGTCACCTGCACCGCGCTGACCGGCCACGTGGTGCCCCACGGCCTGGACAACGACGTGATGGTGGCCATCATCAATCTGTATCTCGAAGATGGGTGCCCTGAAGACGGGACCGTGCGCGTGTCCATGCACCGGCTGCTGCTGGCCGCCGGGCTGCACGGCAGCGCGCATTACTACCGCGAGGTGCGCCAGTGTCTGCGGCGCCTGCAGAGCACGAGCTATCAGATCACCCAGGGCTGGTGGTCACAGGGTCGGCAACGCCACATGGACGCCACGTTCAACTACCTCTGGAAGGTCACGGCGACCCGCGAGGACGAGTACGACGCGAGCAGCGTCCTGGAGATCCGGCTGCCAGACGAGGTGGCGCGGAGCATCCGGGAGGGCTACGTCAAGCCGCTCGACCTGACCTTGTACCGGGAGCTCAGCAGTCCACCAGTCCGGGCGGTATACCGCGTCTTGGACGCCCTACGCTGGGACTCCGGGTCCGCGCAGGACCGGGTGACGCTCAACCTGCTGGAATGGGGCGAGCGGCTGAGCATCTACAGCACCGAACCGGACAAGATCAGACGGGTGCTGCAGCCGGCGCATGACGAGCTGCGGGAGCGCGGCATCCTGCTGGACGTCGAAGTCAACGGCCGAGGAAAGGCGCAGGAGCTGACCTACGTGTTCGCGCCGACCGACCGTTTGCCTGACCCGGACCTGCTCAAAGCCCTCACGCAACGGGGCATGTACCCGGCCGTGGCCGGGAAATACCTGAGCGAACATCCTGATCCGGTTCCCATTCACCTCGCGCTGCGCCGGTTCGACGCCTACCCGGGGAAGAAGCAGAACGCGGGCGCCCTGCTGCGCGACATGCTGATCCACCCGGAGCGGTACGCCGAGGTGGTGCCAGTCCAGGCAGACGAGCCCCGCCCGGCACCGGCGGCGAAGGTCCTGGGCGACATGGAAGCGGCGACAGTTGAAGCGCAGCAGATTGAGGAACTGCAGGCCCTCTCACCGGAACGGCAGCTCACGCGACTCGAGCGCCTGCTGACCTTCGCCCGGGTCACGCCACTGCTCTCCGTTCTCGATCGGGACCGCCTGCGGACCGCGGTCCTGGCGGGCCAGCTGGACGTGGTGACGGTCGTCCGGCTGGTCACCCGGGACATCACCCAGGCGCCAGCTGATAAAGCAGAACGCCTGCGATCACTGCTGCCAGATTAAGTTCGTCAAGTTTGGGGGAAGTGGTTCGTCAAGTTTGGGGGAAGTGGTTCGTCAAGTTTGGGGGAAGTGGTTCGTCAAGTTTGGGGCAAGATGGTTCGTCAAGTTTGGGGGAAACAGCATTTTCTCTGTCCCAGAGGCGTTTATGGCCTACAGCTGGCGTGTTCGTCAAGTTTGGGGGAACGCAACGGTCCTGTTCGTCAAGTTTGGGGGGTTTGTTCGTCAAGTTTGGGGGAAACGCGCCGATTTATTCGTCAAGTTTGGAGGGTTTATTCGTCAAGTTTGGGGGGAAATTCGGGGTTCAAGGACAATTTTCTTCGTCTAGGACGACATTTGTCTTTTGAACAGGCGGAGCACTGATGAAGTGATGATTTTTCTTTTTGTTTAAAAGAATCATCTTTAAACATCTCAGAGGGGTGGAGCATTGGCAGGTCAGGCCTTTCCAGCCTCTCCCCGGCCTTTGAGTCCTCAGCTGAATCCGGGCAGGACAACGGCACTTCAGGCGGCCAAGAACTTCAGCGGTGCTGCATGGAACGCCTGGAACCATCAGGGTGTGCCATGCCGTCTTGCGCTCCCTGCCTGCTGCACGCTTTGACATGTGGAGTTGCCGAACCGGTTTCGCCAGACTGTCGGATGACAGAAGCCCATGGCTTGCGGCGGGCCGTCGGAATGACTTGATTGTGTGTGACGTTGTTGTCGGCAGGGTGTCCACGCCAGGCAGCGCCAAGGCTTCGACACTTGAGGGTTTGGCAGGTCTTGAGAGCCGCCCCGATCTTGTCTGCCGCCATCGACGCACATGCGGCCCGAGCCCTGACCCCCTCCCGGTAGACTGAGGGTCCGTTCGGGAGGTTGGTCATGACGTTCGTGCAGCGCCGCAAATCTCACAAGGCCGCCGTTCAGCCGGCTGCGCTGCCCGTCTTACCGCAGCTTGCCGAACAGAACGTCCGGCAGGCTCGGGCCCAGCAGGCCCTGCAGCAGCACACCCGGCGGCCCGTGGCTGCGCAGCGGCAGGTGGTGCAGGCGCCACTGCGGGCCGCGGCACTTGAACAGGCGGAGGCTGAACGTCTCCAAAGCCGACGTGAGGCGGTGCAGGCACAACTGTCACCTCTTGCCCCGTCCCCAGAGCTCGTGCAGGCCGCTCTCCAACGGCAGACCCAGCCTGCGAATTCCCCCGTGGTTCAGCCTCAGACGCCGGCGGAGTGGGTGACGGTGATGCGGGCCCGGGCAGAGGCGGTCGAAGGGCAGACCCTGGATGCCCGGACGTACGCCGCCTTCACGGCCCTTCAGCGTCAGGTGGCCGCCACGCTCGCCCAGGGGTTTCGCCACGACAAGGGCCCGCCTCAGGCCCGCTACGACGCCTACGGTGAGCATCTGGCGTCCTTGCAGCGTCAGGCGCTCAGCGCCCCGATCGCGCGGGTGGTGCTGGGCATGGTGCCGGCAGGCGAGCGCCTGGCCCTGCAGCGGGCAGTGGACGCGGCGGCGCAGCGGTTCGAGGGGCAGGCGCGCCAGGACGCTGAGGTCCTGCAGGGCCTGGCGTTACAACGTGAACTGGCCGAACTGGATGCGCAGGCCACGCAACCGGTGCTGGCCCGCATTCAGGCGCGGCGTGGGGCAGGTAGTCCATTGCCTGAAGCCATCCGCCGGCACTTGGAGCGGGGCCTGAACCATGACCTGAGCAAGGTGCGGATCCACGATGACGCCGAAGCCGACACGCTGGCCAAAGGCGTACATGCGGTCGCGTTCACGACAGGCACGGACATTTTTTTCCAGAGCGGGAAATTTGATCCAAATACGCAGAGCGGTCTTGAATTGCTGGCCCACGAGGTCACGCACGTGGTTCAGCAGGGCCAGGGCCGTGTGGGTACGGGCATCGACCCCGACCGCGGCCTGGAGACTGAGGCGCAGCGGACGGGGGCGAAACTCGCCCAGGTTATGCCCAGCCCCAAGAGCCTCCTGCCGCCTGTGCCTCACCAGGATGGCCCATACGCCCCAGGGATCTACAGTCCACGCGCCGCCCTGGCTCGCGTGCAAGACGGCGCTGCCAGTCACGCCCTCTTGACCCCACTGCGTGCCCTGCAGCGGCACCCGGACCTGACGATCCAGCGCAGCGTGGTGGGTGACAAGCTCAGCGAACTGGCGGGCAACATCCCGGGCTATAAGCCGCTGACGATGGCCCTCGGTTTCGATCCGGTGGCCGGCAGGGCCGTCAAAGCCGATCCCAATGCCCTACTGACCGCCCTGGGGCAGTTCGTGCCGGGGCCCTTCAGAGACATGGTGAAGGTCGTGCGCGAGCAGAACCTCTTGGGCAAGGCTTGGACATGGTTTAAAGGCGAGCTGACCAAATTGCAGCTCGGCAAGGTGGTGACGGACCTCAAGGCTTCCCTGAGCGGGCTGCCAAATCTCGCGAAGGCCAAAGGCATTCTGGTGGCCGCCACGAACAAGGTCCGTGCGCTGGTGGTGCAGTCGGCCCGCAAGCTGGCCGACATTACCCTGAGCGCCATCACCGCCGGGCTGGGCCCGGCGGGCAAGCGCATCATGGCGCAGCTGCGCCAAGCGGGCGACGTCATCACCCAGGTGCTGAAGAACCCCGGCCAGTTCGCCAAAAACCTGATGAACGCCCTCAAGCAGGGGTTCATGGGGTTCGTGGGGCGGTCCGGGCAGTGGATTCAGAAGGGTCTGGGCGACTGGCTGATGGGCAGCGCTAACATCCAGTTCCCCAGGAATCTGAATGTCGAAGGCGTCCTGATGACGGCCCTGAGCATCATGGACCTGGGCTACGACGCGCTGCGGGCCCGCCTGCTCAAGGAACTGGGGCCGGGAGCAGAGAAGAAGATCGCCTTCCTGGAAGGGGCAGGCGGGGCCCTCGGGCAGCTCAAGGGCAACGTGGGCAAAGCCCCGGAGCTGAAGGCTGTGGCCCCCCAGCTGGGCGGGCAGGTCATCAGTGGCATCAAGACCGAGGTGACGGAAACGCTGGTCAAAAAGGGCATTCAACGCGTGGCCCTGATGTTCAATCCGGCGGGGGCCGCGATCGGCGCGCTCATGACCGCCTGGAGCACCATCCAGACCGTGATCGACAGGGGCCGGCAGATCATGGGGGTGATCATGACCGCGCTGAGCAGTGTCCGGGAGATCGCGGCCGGAAACGTGGCGGGCGCGGCCCGGTACGTGGAGCAGACGGTCGGGAAAGCGCTGCCCGTGATGTTCAGCTTCGCGGCGAACTTCCTGGGCATCGGGAACCTCGGGACGCGCATCAGGAAATTGGTGGGAGGCATGCGCCGGAAGCTGGGCATCGACAAGCTCATCGATGCCGTCATGGCACGGCTCAAAAAGATCGTGGGGGCCGGGAAGACCTTAGCGGCCAACGGCATGCAGCAGGGCCGGGCAGCCGCCCGTCAAGCCATCACGGCCCTGAAAGGCATCATTACGCCGATTCAGAAGTTCCAGGTCGGGAAAGAGAAGCACAGCGTCTGGGTGGAAATGAAGGGCCGTCAACCGGTGATCATGGTGGCGTCCACGCCGGCCGACGCCATGACGCACCTCGCAGAGCTGCGGCAGAAGTGCATCAAGCTGGGGGTTCACACGCAACCCGGCGTGCGGGCTGGTCTGGCCACCGCTGCCACCGTCATCAATCAGGAAAAGCGGCGCATGGCTCAGGCGGTTGGCCCGGCCGTCGCGACCTCGCATGTCGGCACCGGCGCCGCCGATCCCAAGAAGCAGGCCAACAGTGTGGTGCAGCGGGTGCGTCAAGCCCTGATCACCGTGTATGAAGCGCTTGATCAGGCGCAACACCGGTCTGCGGTCGTGACGATCAATGGAACGCCAGTGACGGACGGCGTGCTCAACCAATTGATCCTGCAGGCCGTTCATAGCTCGAAAGCGTACGCAAGGCTTCAGGCGGATACCGCACGGCACACCGGCCAGATTCAAGGCCAGCTGGGGACCGGTACAGGGCAGAACCAGGCCATGGCCAACGTCACCGTTCACCTGGGCCCAGGCGAGTCGTTCGAGGGCATCTACAAGGCGGCCAAGGAGCTGCCCGTGAAGTTCAACCTGAAGGTGCAGGTGACCGTTCACCATCAACCCACGGCGCAGGCCACGACCCCGACGATGGAACTCGTGATCTCCAATGCCCGCAAGATCTTCGCGAAGCGGATTGCCCTGTTCGTGACCAAAGGCGGTTCGTACTCGGTCAAGAACTCGGGCGGGCACCACAAGCCCACGGACCTCATGTGTAGAGAAATTCAAACGATCTGTCAGAGCGCTGGAATCAGCGAGCGCCAGCTCAGTCGGGAACTCCTCATCTTTTCGCAGACAAGGCAACTCGCACCGAAGCTGAGGTCGTCTGTTGGAGGCATCACCGCGTTGATGAGTGTGCTGTCAGGCGCTGAATCATCGCGCGGGGCGACGAACATCATGTCCCTGCGAATGATGCTGGATTTGATCGGCGCCGGAAAAATGACCTTTAGGGAAGCGTTTGAGGGACGTCAGTTCACTCGCTTCGGGGGCGGGGCCTATCCTTTCTCGATGCAGAGTGGGGAAAGTGGAGCGCGTGTCTTTGAGCAACGGTTGACCGCCATTTTGAAGGGGGTTCCCTCGAATGCGAGCGGAAGCGCCACTCAACCGAGAGCCACGCCTCAGGCTGTGGAGTTTGAGCGAAGAACAGCCAGCCTGGCACGTGCCTGGATTGCACATACCAAAATGAAGGCCTTCCCTTCCAAGCAAGTCTTTGTCTCTTGGCTTGTTGAGCAGATCGACTGAGGTGCGAATGAATTCGGAACGGCCATCCTGTCGGGTGCTTCTCAGAAGCACAGATTACTTTGAAGCGCACCAAACGTTGAGGTACAACGGCTGGAAATTAGAGCATGTCGAATATCCGGAAGAACATAACAATGTCACGACTCGTATGATTCATGTCTTCCGGAACAACGAAGCGCTCAAGGCGATTGCGGTAGAGGATCAGCCGTTGGGGCTGGACTACGTGGATTTCTACGGCGAGGACACGGCCGTGATTCAGGCAGCCGCTGAACACCTTGAGGGGTACACGGAAGCGGAGTTGCAACGCGCGGCGGAGCACGTGCAGGCCCCGGACGAGCTTCCAGCGCTGCTGCTGAAGCTGGGTCTCACCGCCCTGACCCACAACCCGCCCTGGAAGCAGGCTTTCATCGAGCAGCACATCCGTCAGGGGGCCCGGGAAACCCGTTGTGCTGCGCTCCTGGCGGCCACCCTCGCGGTCGACCCGGTCTTCCTGCCCGCGATGCAGGCGGCGGCGCAGGACGAGGATCCTGAGGTACAGACGTACAGTGCCGGGCTCCTGCAAGTTTTGAATACCGGCGGCCACCCGACACAGGAGACCAACGGTCTGTCCGGTCCAGCAGACATGCCGAGCGCGGAACAACCCGTTGCCGACCGGTTGACCGAGCGCCGCCAGGCCCTCATTCAAGCGGCCCTGACGGCCCCGGTGGGGGAGACCGCCACCTGGATCAGCCCTCTGGCAAAAGGGACATCTGAGGGGTTGCAGGGGTCCTTCTGGGTGCGTCCCCATCGCCGCGTGCTGGTGAACACCGAAGCCTGGAGTGCCAGCTTGTTTCTGCGGGCCGGTGGCTGGACGGTGGTGGACTGGGAGATCGAAGAAGAGGACCACGAGGTCCTGGCCGCGCGGTACGTGTACGTGAGTGCCGGCAGCCCTGACGTGCGGGCGGAAGTGATCCAGACGCTGGGCTTGACCTTCGTGGATTTCTATGGGAACGACGAAGCCGAAATCGACCGGGGCATCGGGCTCCTGGAGGGTGTGTACACGGAGGACGAGCTGCGCACGGCGGCGGAGCAAGCGACCCTGGGGGCGGAACTGAACGAAGTGCTGCTGCAGCTGGGTATCACGGCCGCCACGCTGAATCCAGCGTGGAAACGGCGCTTCATCGATGGTCATCTGAATTTCGCCCCAGCAGTGCAGCGAAAGGCAGCGATGCTGGGGGCGACGTTTTCAATGGATCCGGTGTTCCTGCCTGCGCTCGAAAACGCCGCTGAGGACGAGGCAGTAAGCGGCAAAGACCTGGAGGTGCAGGCCTTTGCGCGGGCGATGCTGGAGGTCTGGGCAGCCCGTCGCCCAGCCTGATACCGGCTGGATGAACGGGCAGTTGCGGAAGACGGTACGGGCCTACCGAGCTGAGGGCGCCCTTCAGGTCGCTCAGCAGCTGACGGTTGTCCAAGCGATCAAACCATTGCGAGCGTGGAGAACGAGATGACGGTGGAGAACAGCTCCTCAGCCTGGATCGACTACCGGCAGGCTTTCACGCGAATGGCCGACGAGCTTCACGGGAATCCGCACTTCACGGTGGAGCGGTTCGAACTGGGGGACGCGCTGTCCGCCGCCGACATTCAGGCCCTCGAGACCGAAACCGGTTACGCGTTGACGGCCGATCTTCGGGCCTTCTACGGCCAGATGAATGGGGTCAGGCTGAAGTGGTTTCTCAACCCTGACCTCAGTGAACAGGAACGTCAGGCCTTTTTCCTGTCGTCCCCGGAGATGGACGTCGAGAACCGCAGTGATGCGTTCGCCTCGGCGGCGATCCACATTCTGCCGCTTCGGGAGGTGCTGACCCGGCCGTGGGGCGACGAGGTGTACTACGACCCTGAGCTGGGCTTTCACGGTCAGGCGCTGAGCGAGGAGGACTTTCACCAGAGCATGCGGCCGTTCGACCTGTTCAGCGAGTACCGTGCGTGCATCCTGGCCTTCACCCGGAAGAAAGACCCGGCGGTTTTCCTGCTCGACGATCATTACGGGATCTGGGACGAGTCGAAGGGCACAGATGTCCGGTCGTACCTCAATTTCATTCTGGCCACCAAGGGGCAGTCAGACGCCAGAAAACGGTGGCTGTACGAGTACGAGGGCTACCAGCAGCGCGTGTCGTTTTGAGGGCCCTGATCCAGGGTGGCGCGTCTGGCCTCTCGACAGCCTGGCGAAACTGGGTGTGAGCTGCTGCAGGCCAGGGGACCCGGGAGGTCACGGGGGCTCGCCGGTTCCGGCGTTGTGGACCGGCCCTGGCGCCGCGCCACCTGCCTGCCTTTGAGAGGCTGCCGAATCAGCTGGGGGGCCCAGAGGTTCGACGTCGGCGTTCCGGCGGGGCGTCAGTAGCGCGGCACATTCCGCGCCTGCGCCACGGCGTGGCTCAGCTGAACCACCTCCTGGGCGAGATGCGCAGGGGCCGGCACGTGGCCGAATCGTCCCTGCACGTCGCTCAGGAAGCTGGTGGCCAGGCTGGGCACCGCCGTGTATGCCGCGTACGTCTGCGTGAGGATGGGCAGCGCCTGATGGAGCCTGCTTTCCCCAGGAATACGGGCGCGCTTGACATGCATGTTGTGCTGCGGATCACTTGGGATCAGGTTCCACCATTCGTTGATCGGATGAACCGAGACTGGAATCAGGTGGTCGAGCTGGAAGCCCTCCGCCCTGAGGGCACGCCCGGTCCAGGGACAGGTCAATCCGTGGCCTTCGAGGAGCAGCATCCTCACCTGGTTCCGCTCCCAGGTCAGGGGCACCCGGGCCTCTGGAGCAGCTGTCAGCAGGGTGAACACCTCGCCGCGGGTGACGGCGGGGGTTTGATCGACCCGCTCGACGAACAGGCTCCATTCGTGCAGGCTCAGCGCCTCAACCCAGAGGGACAAGTCCCGCAGGGCCTGCCAGAGATCAGCTGGAACGACGAACGCCAGTTCTTCAGGCTGCGCGCCGGGCAGTGGGTGGCCCGGCAGGGTCCGGACCGGCGCGGGTGCACTGAAGAGGCCGTAGGCGCCGCTGGTCCCGGCGTACTTCACCGGCTGCTTCACGGCCTGTGTGGTGGCGTCCAGCGCCTGCTCCGTCAGGGTGAGGAGGTGCGGCTCAAGCCGGCCCCGGCCCGCCCGGTACTCAGCCAGGAGGAGGGCGCCGTCGGCCGGGTGGCCGCGGGTGTAGGGCAGCGCGTCCCAGGCGTGGCGCAGCCGGGTCAGCGCCGCACGGAAGCTCATGTCCTGACGCTGGACGCCGCCCCGGATGGGGCGGACGCCTTGCTGCACTTCCTGTTCACCAACAAACGGCCAGTAGGAGACCAGCCAGCGTTCCGCCACCCGGCGCAGCGGCACGATGACAGGCTGCTGCGGCCACCAGGGGTACTCGAGCGCCAGATCATTCAGGGCGCGGACCAGCGCGAACTTATAGGTGTTGGCCTTCGCCTCGTGACGCAGGAGGGTCGCAAGCACGTCACGGCCGTCACGCATAGGAGGGGGGCTCCGCGTAATCCAGCAGCCGCTCCCGATTCGGAGGAGTGAGTCCGCGCTGAGATTTAGCGAGCGTCTGGCCTGCCAGGGCGTGACAGTAGTGGCCATCGTGGACCTCTTCCTGGCCGTGGCGGCTCGCCAGGAGGCGCCGGTCATCCGGATCCACTGCGACGAAGCCCTGATCGTCCAGGCAGTGCAGGTCGCTGCGCAGCAGAAGCCCATTGCCGACCTCGTGCGGGCCGCCCGATGCGTACGGCTGAACCTGGGCCGCTTCAAGCACTGGCAGGAGCTTCACTCTAGTCAAGGTACATCGGCGTTCGTCACCACGGCTCGAAACGCCCCTGGGCCAGGCGGGAATCGGTTGATCCGCAACGCACCAACGTGTGGGGGTTGCCTGCCGCAAGCGTGACAGGCCGCGCATCTGCTGCCTGTTGCACGGTCAGCAGGCGGTCAGTCACCGGCCCTCTGTCGTAGGGGGCATATTCTTTTCCTACAAATGTGCGGTGTTCAAGTAGGAACGTCAGCTGCTTGACATGGCGGCGCAGGTTGACCTCAGGGCTGGTCGGCTTCTCCAACCGTGTTGACATGGGTCACTGGCTGTTCTGTGTTGTCTGAACGCCAAAGCGTTATTGAGCTGAATTTGAAAGAGTTGAGCGAATAGAGTCAAAAGGATGCGTCCTGACAAGCGTGGTGTGCTGGAACTGTTTGAGCGTCCTCAGCGTTATGTGATTCCACTCTATCAGCGCCGCTATGTCTGGTCCAGGCAAAGACAGTGGGAGCCCCTCTGGGCAGATGTGCAGCACCGTGCAGAAGCCGTCCTGTCAGGGGAGAGGCGAGTGCGGCCTCACTTCCTGGGGGCTGTGGTCTGGTCGTATGTACGTCCCACAGGGCGGGAAGTACCTGCCTACGAAGTCATTGATGGCCAGCAGCGCCTCACCACGTTTCAGATCCTGCTGGCCGCTTTCCGGGACGTCACTGCTGACATTGACCCGGACATTCACCGCGAGTTGGAGCGTGTTACGGCCAATGACGGGATGCGGGAACACGAGTTCGAGCGGTTTAAAGTCTGGCCGACCCGCTTCGACCAGCCAGCTTTCGAGCAAATTCTCGATGCACGTGACGTGACCATGGTGACCGCCTCTGTGGAACAGGCCCGCACTGCCTTTCAGCACGTCTCTGCCCTTGCTGCGGGCTACGTCTATTTTGCTGGTGCCATTCGTGACTGGCTTATGGAAAATGATCCTGTGCAGCGTGCCGACGCTTTGTTTCAGGCGCTGCGACGACATTTACAGGTTGTGACCATCGATCTGGAGGAGGATGACGATCCGCAGGTTATCTTCGAGACTCTTAACGCCCGCGGCGAACCTCTGCAACCTGCGGATCTCGTCCGTAACTTCATCTTCAATGATGCGGCGCGAACGAATGAGCATCAGCAGCGCCTGTATGACACCTATTGGGTTCAGTTCGACGAGGACAAGAGTTTCTGGCGAACACCGGCCGCACGTGGCCGCTTGGTGCGTGACCAGTTGGCCTGGTTTTTATCGGCCTTCCTCACGGTCAAACTCAATGAGGAAGTGGCCGACTCGGCGATTTTCCACGCCTTCAAGCGCTGGTGGCAGGCCCGGCCGGAAGTGAACCAGCCGGATTCGGCGGAACTCGGCTTGCGCGAACTGAGCCGCTACGCAGCCACGTACGATCAGCTCAACCACGCGCCTGCAACGACCCGTCTCGGCATCCTGACTCGGCGCCTGGAGGCCATGGACATCAGTACGCTGACCCCTGTTCTGCTGTATCTCCTCACCGAGTCGGCCTTAGATGAAGCTGGGCTGGTTCCATTGTGGGAGGATTTGGAGTCCTACACTGTCCGACGTTTCGTTTCGAACTTGGGAACGAAGAATTACAACCGCTTCTTCTTGCAGTTGCTTCAAGAGTTCAGGCGGCATGGCGTCAACCGGTCTGTCCTGCGTACGTTTCTGTCTCGTGGCGCCGGGGAGAGCGTCCGCTGGCCGGATGACGCTGAATTCCACCGGAATCTGGTGACCAGTCCGGTGTACCGCAAATTGCGCGCCCGCGGGGTGAGCATGGTTCTCGAAGCCATCGATGTTCAGCTGCTGAGCGGCAAGCAGGAGAAACTGCACATCGCTGAAGCGCTCAGTGTAGAGCACGTTCTGCCCCGCAGCTGGAGGAAATACTGGGCCGCGCCGCAAGCCACGCCGGACATCGAGAATCCAGATGCCCACCGCGACGCGCTGCTACACACACTGGGCAACCTGACCCTCGTGACGGGGAAGCTCAACAGTGGCCTGTCGAATGGACCCTATAAAAGGAAACGGGTAGAGCTCGCGCGTCAGAGCCGCTTGCCGCTCAACCGTTTCTTTCAAGATCAGCAGGAGTGGGACGAAGCTGTCATTGAGGCCAGAAGCAAGAGCCTTGCAGAGCACGCCCTGATCATCTGGGGAGCCCCAGATGAAGCGCACATCGTACAGGCGGCAACCGAAGCCGAGAGCCTGACGAACGCCACCACTCAGCTTGATCAAGCGCAGGCACTTCTCGCACAGTGGTTCCCGAAGACTTTTTATTTTGAAGAGGTGGTTGATGGTTTCCAGCTGCTGATGAGGCACTGGTCCCGTTCACTGAAGTATCAGCTTCTCGTGGAAGAAGGTGACCAGGGGGAGTACTTTCGACTGGGTCTTTACGATCTTGTGCCGTCGTCGGAACCTTTTAAGCAAGATGTGGGCAAGGCACTGGTGAAGGTCGCCGAACAAGTGGCACTGCACTTCGGTGAATATCAAGTCGAATTTACACCGAGCAGCATCGAAATCCTTCTCCCCGAGGACACGTCCGCGTCCCGACTGGTCAGTGCCGTGATGCGCTTCCTCCTGTTGACGACAGCGCCTGTCGAGCTGGCCCTTGCCCCTTACATACGGTCCCGGCGCATTGGCTGGGCCCTCCCAGGCGTCGTCGCGGCAGTCCAGCCGCTGCTGCCTGCGGGATACTTTCTGCACAGCCGCAACATGCGGGATGGAAGTACGTATCAACAGGTCGGTCACGGGGGCTGGGAGACCTATCTCCGCTTTGAAATCCGTCCCAAGGCGGACGAGGTGATCGTCGCCTTTCACGAAGAGCTCCATCCAGCCCATCCGGCAAAGGCACGGCTCAAGTCCATCTGGCCTCAGCTGTTTCAGCAGGCGAAGGAGGCTTTTCCCGCACGGAAAGTAACGATTGAGGAAAAGTCAGAATTGAGCCGAATTCTGATCACGGTGCCGGTCAGGACCCGGGCACATACGCAGGATGTCGCTGTCACCCTGGTGACCCTGATTCATACACTCCATCCTCTTGTGGCGCCTTTGATGCAGCCTGATGAGATGTGATCTTTCGGTCCAGCTCCTTTTTGGTCTGTTGCCGGTGTGCCCATGAACGTTTTTCAGTTTAATCCCCAGAGATCAGGCGCCTCGTCTTGGGGACTGGACGCTTCAGGCCGCGGTACAGCGGGATGGCGTTTCTCCTGGCTTCGGCGTCATGGTGGCCTGTCCCATCAACCTGAGGCATGGGGGAAGTCCCAGCGTCCAAAAAGGGTGCCAGCACGACTTTGATGCAGTTTAGGGTTGAACGATCACCTATTCTTGAAGCGTCCATGGTCAAGTTGCCCGATGCCCTTCTGAACAACGCCGCATGAACATTTTCGAGTTTCGTCAGGACGTCATCCGGCAGTACCAGTCGTACGTCTCGTCTTTCGTCCACATCCGTGACCGGGACATCCGGGCCTACGTGGACGCGCAGATGCAAAGCGGCGTGTTCTGGCCAGACCCGCTGGCCCAGCTGAACCCAAATTTCACACCAGGTGGCAGCGTCAGCGAACTCGTCGGTGAAGGGACGTTGCATCCCACGTGTGCGGACCTGTTCGCTGCGGGAGAGCCGCGCGCCGCCTTGAATCTCCACGCGCACCAGCGGGCCGCGATCCAGTTGGCCCGCCAGGGTCAGTCGTACGTGGTGACCACCGGCACCGGGTCCGGGAAATCCCTGACGTACATCCTCCCGATCGTGGATCACGTGCTGAGGCGCGGCAGTGGCCGGGGCGTGCAGGCCATCGTGGTGTACCCCATGAACGCCCTGGCGAACAGCCAGATGGAGGAACTTACCAAATTCCTCGGCGAAGCGGGCCCAGTGACATTCCAGCGGTACACCGGGCAGGAGGACCGGGAGGAGAAAGACCGCATCATCTCGAACCCACCGGACATCCTGCTGACGAACTACATGATGCTCGAGCTTATCCTGACCCGTCAGGACGAAGCGGCTCTGGTGCGCGCGGCAGAAGGTGTGCAGTTCATCGTGTTCGACGAACTGCACACCTACCGGGGCCGGCAGGGTGCGGACGTCGCCCTGCTGATCCGGCGGTTGCGGGAGCGTCTGCGCGCGCCTGAAGCAGTCTGTGTTGGGACAAGCGCGACCATGTCTTCCAGTCCGGTGTACGCGGAACGTCAAGCGGCCGTGGCGCAGGTCGCTTCGCGGATCTTCGGGGTAGACATCACGCCCCAACAGGTGATCGGGGAGACGTTGGAGCGCGTCACGTCGGGCGTGCCCTCAGTGACACAGCTGCGTGACGTGGCCGCGCAGCCGGTGCCCGCCACGTTCGAGGCGTTCATTCAGGACGCCCTGGTGGTGTGGCTGGAAAACCGGGTGGGGCTCCGTTGGGATGACGCTGCGGGGCGGTTTGACCGTCAGCCCCCGCAGGCGGTTGCGGGGGATGCTGGCCTGGCGGCACAGCTGGCGGCCGAGACGGGACTGCTCCCCGCGCAGTGCCTGGAGGCATTGCAGGGCCGCCTGCTGGCGGGGAACGCCTTGCGCCACCCGGCGACGGGGCGGCCTGTCTTCGCGTTCCGCCTGCACCAGTTCATCAGCAAGGCCGCGACCGTGTACGCCCCGCTGCTGCCTCCATCAGAGCGGCTGGAGCACCTCACCCTGCGGGGGCAGCTGTACGCGCCCAACAGCGGACGCTCCCTGCGGCTGTACCCGCTGGAATTCTGCCGAAACTGCGGTCAGGAGTACTACTCGGTCCGGAAGGTCGAGGACCACGGCACGGGGCGGTGGACGTTCGTGGCGCGTGGCGGGGACGTCCGGCAGGAGAGCACGCCGGACGACGGGTACCTGTTCGTCGGGGACGCCCCGTGGCCTTCTGCCGAGGAAGAGATGATGCCCCGCCTGCCGGAAGGCTGGGTGGAGGAAAAGAACGGCACGCTCCGCGTGAAGTCGAGCCGGCGCAAGCAATTGCCGCGCCCCCTTCGCGTTTCGGGGGCAGGCGAAACTGGAGATGGCACGGGCGTCCAGGCGGCCTTCATCGAGGGGGAGTTCCGCTTCTGCCTGTGCTGCGGCGTGAGTTACTTGGGCCGCACCGGAAAGCTCACGAAACTCGCCACGCTCAGCAGTGAAGGCCGGTCCACGGCCACGACGCTGCTCAGCATGGCGGCCGTGCAGGGGCTGCGCAAATCCGACCTGCGGAACACCGCCCGCAAGATCCTGTCGTTCACCGATAACCGCCAGGACGCTTCGCTGCAAGCCGGGCACTTCAATGACTTCGTCTTTGTGGCCTCCCTGCGCGCGGGCCTCGCCCGCGCCCTGAAGGTTGGACCGCTCACCCTCGAGGACGTGGCCAGGAAGGTTTTTGCCGCGTTGGAACTCGACTTGGCCAGTTTCGCGAGTGATCCGAACGTCCGCTTCGGAGAGCGGGAGCGCACACTGAAAACCGCACACAACCTGATTGGGTACGCGCTCTACACGGACCTCGCCGAGGGGCGGCGGCTGACCCTGCCCAACCTCGAAGGGGTGGACCTCGTGCGCTTCGAGTACCCCTTCCTGCGCGAGGTGTGCGAGGCGCAGGATCTCTGGGAGCGGACGCACCCGGCCCTGGCGGTGGTGCGTCACGGCGTCGTGGCCGCCCGCGAACGCGCGGCGCGGGCGCTGCTGGACTGGATGCGCCAGAACCTCGCGATCAAGGCGCCGTATCTCGACGCGGAGTACCTGAACGCCGTGGTCCTCAACCTCGGCCTGATCCGTGAGGACAGCCCGCTCTATCTGCCCGCCGAAGAGGCCCAGAACCTGACCACCGCGCGCCGGGTGGTGCTGGGAACGGCCACTCGGGATGAGGGACGCGATCTCACGCGGCTCTCCCTCAGTGCCCAGGGGGCCGTCGGCCGATACCTGACCCGCCCGGAAACGCTGGCCTGGAGCCAAAACCTCACACGGGGCGACGTTGACGCCATTCTGCAGGATTTGTTAGGCGCCCTGTCGGAATTCATTGAGCAGGTCGAGCCGGGGGCGTACCAGCTCAAGGGCACCTCGTTCACCTGGCATGCCGGTCCTGGCACGGAGCCCTCCATGGACGCCCTGCGGGTCGTCCGGCCAGCAGGCAGTGACGCGCCGCGGGTAAACGCGTTCTTCCTGTCGCTGTACCAGCAGCCAGCTTCGGAATTTGTGGGCCTGCACGGCGCGGAGCACACGGCGCAGATCCGCGCGGAGGAGCGCGAGAAACGCGAGGAGGACTTCCGCGCTGGGACGCTGCCCGCCATGTTCTGCTCGCCCACAATGGAACTTGGGGTGGACATCAGTGACCTGAACGTCGTGCACCTGCGCAACGTGCCGCCCACGCCCGCGAACTACGCGCAGCGGTCAGGCCGCGCGGGGCGCAGCGGGCAGCCGGCGCTGGTGATGACGTACGCCACCACCGGGAACAACCACGACCAGTACTTCTTCCGCCGCCCGGGGCTGATGGTGGGCGGAAGCGTGTCCACGCCCCGGATTGAACTGGGCAACGAGGCCCTCGTCCGCTCGCATGTCCATGCGATCTGGCTCTCGGAGACGGGACAGAAACTGCCGCCGTCCGTGGCCGAACTGCTGGACGTCAACGGTGATGAGCCAAGCTTGACCCTGCTGCCGGATCTGCTCACGCCCTTTCAGGATGAGGGCGTGGGGCGGCGTACCCTGGACCGGGCGCGGCAGCTCATCGCTGGCCTGGGGGTCGATCTCACGCATACCGGCTGGTACAGCGAGGAGTGGCTGGCCTATACCGTCCGGCACGCCGGGCGGGAGTTCGACCGGGCGTGCGACCGCTGGCGGGGCCTGTACCGCAGCGCCCTGTCGCAGCTGCATCTGAACAACGCGGTGCTTGCCGACGCCGGGAAACGTCACCTGCAGGAGCAGGCGCGGCGGCTTCATGCCGAGGCGAACACGCAGCTCGGGCTGCTGCGCAGCCCGGAAGGTGAGCTTTCGGACTTCTACACCTACCGCTACCTGGCGTCGGAAGGCTTCCTGCCCGGGTACAACTTCGCGCGCCTGCCCCTTTCCGCCTTCATTCCTGGACGGCGCGGCGCCAAAGGACGGAACGACAGTTACCTGTCCCGGCCGCGCTTCCTGGCCCTGTCCGAGTTCGGGCCGAACGCCATCGTGTACCACAACGGCGCGAAGTACGAGGCACACAAGGTCATTGTGCCCGCGCGAGGGGAGACGAGTGAACTCCCGACCGTCAGCGCCCAGCGCTGTGAGGCGTGCGGGTACCTGCATCACGGCGCCGCCGCGGCCGCGCGGGACGTGTGCGAGAACTGCAGCGCGACCCTCGCGCCGCCGCGCCCGAACCTGTTCCGGATGACGTCCGTCGCCACGCGCCGCCGCGAACGCATCGGCAGTGACGAGGAGGAGCGCCGCCGGATCGGCTTTGACATCAAAAGCGGCCTGCGCTTCGCCACGCGCGGTGGGCAGGCCGACCGTGTCCCGGTCGTGGCCCGGACGGAAAAAGACGCCCTCCTCAACCTCACGTACGGGGACGGCGCGACGCTGTGGCGCATCAACTACGGCTGGCGCAACCGCGAGAACAAGCAGGAGCTGGGCTTCCTGTTCGACCCGGAAACATCCCAGTGGCTGAGCGCCGTCGGCTACGAGCGCAAGGTCAAGGCGGCCGGCGGCCGGGACGTGCCGGTGCAGCGCGTGATTCCGTACGTGGAAGACACCCGCAACGCCCTGCTCATCGAGCCGGGGGCGTCCATGGACGCCTCCGGCCTGGCGACCCTGCAAAGCGCCCTGAAAAACGCCATCCAGCTCACCTACCAGCTTGAGGACAGTGAACTCGCCGCTGAACTCCTCCCAGACAGCTTTCAGCCGAGGCAGATCCTGCTGTACGAGGCGTCCGAGGGGGGCGCCGGGGTGCTGCAGGACCTGGTGTTCCGTTCTGGGGCGCTCGCGGACGTCGCCGGCGCAGCGCTGAACCTGCTGCACTTCGACCCGTTGACCGGTGAGGACCAGGGGCACGCCCCGCACGCCACAGAACGGTGCGAGGCCGCCTGCTACGACTGCCTGATGACCTACGGCAACCAGACCTTCCACGACCTGCTGGACCGCTTTCTGGTTAGGGACCTGCTCCGTGCCCTGCAAGGGGCGCGGGTCACGGTTCAGGAGAGCGCCGACACCCACTTCAGTGACCTGCTCGCGCAGTGCGGCAGTGACCTGGAGCGTGAGTGGCTGCACTTCCTGCAGGGCCAGGGGCGGCGCCTGCCGTCACACGCGCAGCTGCTCGTGCCGGACCACTATGCCCGGCCGGACTTCGCGTACGCGGCGCACTCAGCCCTGGTGTTCATCGACGGTCCGCACCACGACGGGCCAGGGCAATCGGCGCGGGACGCCCGGGTTCGCGAGGACCTGGAGCTCGCCGGCTACACCATTATTTCATTCACGTACGACCGAAGCACCTGGCCGGCGCACCTGGCCCGGTACGCGTTCGTCTTTGGGGAAGGCTAAATCATGGCATTCGATATCGGTTCGATGGTGCGTGCCCGCGGGCGCGACTGGGTGGTGCTGCCCGACAGCAGCGCGGACTTCCTGCTGCTCAAGCCGCTTGGCGGCAGTGACGCGGAAATCACCGGCGTGTACGCCGGCGACGGGGGAGAAGAGGTCACGTCCGCCGCGTTTGCCCCGCCCAGCCCAACAGCGTTTGGGACGGCGAGCGGCGCGCGGCTGCTGCTGAACGCTGCTCGCCTCGCGGTGCGCAGTGGAGCGGGCCCCTTCCGGTCCCTGGGGCGATTGGGCGTGGAGCCCCGCCCGTACCAGCTCGTGCCTCTGTTGATGGCCCTGCGGCAGAGCCCGGCGCGGCTCCTGATCGCCGACGACGTAGGGATCGGCAAGACCGTCGAAGCGGCCCTGATCGCCCGTGAGCTGCTGGACCGCGGCGAGATCGACCGGCTGACGGTCCTGTGCCCCCCGCACCTCGCGGAGCAGTGGGTCGAAGAACTCCGCGTGAAGTTCGGCATTGACGCCGTGGCCGTGCTGCCTGGCACCGCCCGGCGCCTGGAGCGCGGCTGCAACCCGGGGCAGAGCGTCTTTGACCGCTACAAGTTCACGGTCGTCAGTCTGGACCTTGTGAAGAGTGACCGCTGGCGGCAGGAGTTCCTGCAGGGCGCGCCGGACTTCGTGATCGTGGATGAGGCGCACGCCAGCGCGGAAGGCGAGGGAATGGGCGCCAAGCGGCACCAGCGTTACCGCCTGCTCGAAGACCTGGCGAGGAACCCAGACCGGCACCTGCTGCTCGTGACCGCCACGCCGCACAGCGGCAAAGAAGACGCTTTCCGCAGCCTGCTCAGGCTCCTGAATCCGGATTTCGCGACGCTGCCGCTTGACCTCAGTGGCGCGCAGAACGAACGGGCCCGCGCCACGCTCGCCCGGCATCTCGTGCAGCGCGGGCGCAAGGACATCAGCGACTACCTGCGGGAGGACACGCCGTTCCCCACCCGGCGTGACGCGGAACTCAAGTACACCCTGCACCCGGAGTACGCCGCCCTGTTCGAGGATGTCCTTGCGTACGCGCGGGAGAGCGTGCACGTGCCTGGGGAAGCGCAGAGCCGCACCCGCATCCGCTGGTGGGCCGCACTGGGCCTGCTGCGCGCCCTGGCGAGCAGTCCACAGGCGGCCGCAGCCACTCTGCGCGAGCGCGCCGGGACGGAAGGCGAGACCGACGAAGCTGTGATCGAGCGCCTGGGCCGGGAACTCGTCTTCGACCCGGAGGAGAGCGCTGAAGGCACGCTGGACATCACGCCAGGGGCGCAGGTGGACGCCGAACAGAGCGAGACCACCCGGCGTCTACTGGCTCTTGCGGACCGTGCGGACCTGCTGGCCGGCGCCAAGGACCGCAAGCTCGCCCTGCTCACCGCGCAGGTCCAGGAACTGGTGAAGGCTGGCCTGGCCCCCATCGTCTTCTGCCGGTTCATCGCCACCGCCGAAGCGGTCGCTGAGCATCTCAAAGGCGTACTGAAAGGCGTGGAGGTCGCGGCTGTGACGGGCCGCCTCACGCCCGACGAGCGGGTGGTGCGTGTGGACGAACTCGCCCAGGCGGAAAAACGCGTTCTGGTGGCCACCGACTGCCTGTCGGAAGGCATCAACCTGCAGCAGGCGTTCAGCGCTGTCGTGCACTACGACCTGCCGTGGAACCCGACGCGTCTCGACCAGCGCGAAGGTCGTGTGGACCGCTATGGACAGGCGTCCAAAGAAGTGCGGGTTCTGACCCTGTACGGCGAAGACAACCGCATCGACACCCTGATCCTCGACGTGCTCGTCCGCAAGCACCGCCTCATCCGCGCCACGCTGGGCACCAGCGTGCCTGCCCCGGACGAGGCGGAGAGCCTGCTGGACGTGCTGCTCACCCGCGTGCTGAACGCCGACCGGCGCGAAGCCATACAGCCGTCCCTTTTCGAGGACGTGCAGGCCTTCGACCTGAAGTGGCGCGACGCTGCTGAGAGCGAGAAGAAATCCCGCAGCCGCTTTGCACAGAACAGCATCCGCCCGGAAGAAGTGGCGGGGGAACTCGCCGCCGTACGCGAAGCCCTGGGGGACGCGCATGCCGCCCAGGACTTCGTGCTCGACGCCCTGAGAGGCGCAGGGGTCAGCGTGACTCCACGCCTGGACGGCAGCTTCGACGCGGATCCCGCGCAGGCGGACGTGCGCCCGGAGTTCCGCGACTTCCTGCGGGGCGCGCGTCGCTTCCGTTTTGACGCCCGCACGGAACGGGGCGTGACGCCGCTGGCCCGCAACCATCCGTTGGTCGAGCAACTCGCCAGCACGGTCCTCGGGCAGGCGCTGGAGACCGCCGAGACCGCCGCCGCCAAACGCGTCGGTGTGATCCGTAGCTCACAGGTGAGCACGCAGACCACGTTGCTGCTCCTGCG
The DNA here is from genome assembly GCF_003028415.1 of Deinococcus arcticus. Taxonomy (NCBI): domain Bacteria; kingdom Thermotogati; phylum Deinococcota; class Deinococci; order Deinococcales; family Deinococcaceae; genus Deinococcus; species Deinococcus arcticus. The sequence goes on along the minus strand of NZ_PYSV01000017.1, from coordinate 39,093 downwards.
CCACCGCTTCCACCTCACCGGCCGTAAAGGAAACCGCACCTGGCAGACCCTGGCCGAAGAGCTCGACCTGATGGCCTACGCGGGCCGCGCGGACAACCCAAGCTGGCTGAGTGCTGAGCAGGCCCGCGCCCTGCTGACCCTCACGCCGGAAGGGAACCTTGACCCCGTGCAAAAAGAAGACCGGCTGACCCGGGCCATCACCGACCTGGGCGGCATGGATGACGTGCTGATGGGCCGCGCCCGTGACCGTGCGGCGGCGCTGCTCGACGCCCACGAACGTGTGCGCGGGGCCGCCAAAGGCCAGGGCGTCACCTACACCGTGGAGCCCCCAGGGCCCCCAGACCTGCTTGGCGTTTACGTGTTCCTGCCCATGCCCAGACTCGTGGGGCTGGCATGAGCGCCACACAACTCCAGCACGTCCGCGTGCACGGCCTGGGCCTCACCGACGACTTCCTGCTGCAACTCTCCGACCGGGCGCAAACCGCCAAGGTGGAGGGCGCGACGCCGGTCAGCTATGACCTCCCGCCCCGCACCAGCCTCGAGGAAGCCATTCGGGACGCCTGGGCCGACGCGCGCAAGGCGTGGCTGAAATACACGGCGCACGGGACCGATACCTGGGCCGGGTGGATCCGGCCGCTGCTCAAGGCCCTGGACTACTCGTTCCCAGGAGGTGGGGCCACCGGTGGAAAATACGCCGTGAATCACCTCAGCGAGACGGGGGACGTGCCGCTGCACTTTACAAAGCAGCCCGACCTCGACCGGGTGACCGACGAAACCGGCTTGCGTGTCAGTCCACACGGCCTGATGCAGGGCTACCTGAACGCTATGCCCGAGCACCTCTGGGGACTGGTGACGAACGGGGAGACGCTGCGCCTCCTGCGGGACAACGCGCAGGTCACGCGACCGGCGTACGTGGAGTTCCAGATCGGGGAGATGCTGCGCACCGAGGACGCCCGCGCCTTCCGCGTGCTGTGGCTGCTGCTGCACCGCACCCGGTTGCGCGGCGGCAAAGCCGGCGTGCTGGAGAAGTGGAACGAGGCCAGCAAGGCGCTTGGGCAGCGGGCGAACGACACCCTGCGCGACGGGGTGCAACTCGCCATTGAGCATTTGGGCACCGGCTTCCTGCAGCACAACCCGAGCCTCTTGGAGCGCACCCGAAGTGGTGAGGTGACGGCGCAGGACCTCTACCGCGCAGCGCTCACCACCGTGTACCAGATGGTGTTCCTGTTCGTGACGGAGGACCGCGACCTGCTCTTCGCCCGGGACGAGCAAGGGGAGTACGTTCCCGACGCGCAGACCCGCGCCCGCGCCGCGCACTACCTGACCCAGTCCCTGCGGCAGAAGGCCGGCGCATTGCATGGCAACCCCACGCACATCGACGCCTACGTGGGCTGGGAACGGCTGCTGGACCACCTGCGGACCGGGTTTCCTTCCTTGGGCCTCCCCGCACTGGGGAGCCTGCTGTTCCAGACCAATCTCCTGAGCGGTCTGAAACTGGGCAACGAAGCTTTCTACAACGCCGTGCGCGCCCTGAGCGAGATCAGTGTGAACGGCAGTCTCCGTCCTGTGAACTACGCCGGACTGGACTCTGAGGAGCTCGGGAGCATCTACGAGAGCCTGCTCGAACTGGTGCCGCGCATCGAACCCGGCCCACGCTTTTCCCTGACCGTGCTGCCTGGCAACGAACGCAAGAGTACCGGCAGTTACTACACGCCCAGCAGCCTGATTGGTCTCTTGCTCGATAGCGCCCTGGATCCTGTGATCGACGACGCCGTGCGGGACAAGCTGCCGCAAGACGCCATGGCCGCCCTGAAAGGCCTGAAGGTCATTGACCCGGCCTGCGGCAGCGGGCACTTCCTGATCGCTGCCGCGCGCCGGATCGGGGTCCGGCTTGCGGAACTGGAGGAAGAAACCTCTCAGCCCAGCCCCCGCGCCCTGCGCCGCGCCACCCGCACGGTCATCGCGCACTGCATTTACGGTGCGGACATCAACCCCATGGCCATTGAACTGGCCAAAGTGGCCTTATGGCTGGAAAGCCAGGACGCCGGGAAACCTCTGGCGTTCCTAGACCACCGTCTGAGGGTCGGCAACAGCCTGCTGGGCATCACAGAAGAGGGCATGCAGGTTGAGGAGGTGCTGAAGGATACCTCCAGGACCCGTACCACTGACAAGGAAACGGTCGTCAGGCTGCTGGGCCTGACCGACGAGGCTTTCAGTGTGCTGGAAGGCGACGAGAAAAAGACGGTAGCCGACTTGAAAAAGCGAAACAAGCAGGAGCGCAAGGCCCTGGCCCCTGCCGCTGGCAACCAGCCCACGCTGCTGGGAGCGTCTAGCCTGGGCATCAAGCTGGGGGCCCTGAACCGCATTGAGCCCAACACGTTGCAGGACGTGCAGGCCCAGGCCAGCACCTTTCAGGCCATCGAAGTCGATACCGAGCGCCTGCGGCGTAAGGCGCTGGCTGACGCGTGGTGTGCGGCCTTTGTCTTGCCAAAAGTGCCGGGTGCCCCCGCCATGACCACTGCTGACCTGTACCGCCTCCAAGCGGGTGAAGCGCTGCCTGCGCTGCGGCAGGCTGTGACTGAAACGGCCCGTCAGTACCGCTTTCTGCATCCACACATTGAATTCCCCGATGTGTTCGGGGATCAGGGGAAAGGGGGCTTTGACTGCGTGTTGGGCAACCCGCCGTGGGAGCAAGTGCAGCTTGACCCGCAGGAATTCTTCGCGGCAACACACCCAGATGTGGCAAACGCCGCTAATATGGCCGCTCGCGAACAGCTCATTGCTGAACTGGAAGATACCGACCCAACTGCCTTCAAAACCTACCTTGATGCCAAGCGCGAGCTTGAAGGCGTGCAGCACTTTCTTCACAGCTCGGGACGTTATCCCACGACCAGCTTTGGACGCCTGAATACCGCTCCGCTGTTCTCGGAGCTCGCAACGCAGTGGGTCAATGGTAAGGGCGCGATGGGCATTATTGTGCCGACCGGAATTGCCACTGATTCCTTCAACCAATATTTCTTCAATGCGCTGGTGGATTCGCGACGGCTTATCAGCCTCTTTGACTTCGAGAACCGAGAAGCGTTGTTTCCCGGCGTTCACCGTTCTTTCAAGTTCTGCACCTTAACTGTGGGCGGCGAGCAGCGCACCACAGACGCGGCGCAATTTTCCTTCTTCGCCTTGCAGCCCAGCGACGTGCAAGACTCAGAAAAGCGTTTTGAACTTTCGCCCATCGACATCGCGCTGTTGAATCCCAATACCCGCACCACGCCGGTCTTCCGGAGTCGTAAGGACGCTGAGCTCACTAAAGCGATATACCAGCGCATTCCTATTCTGTTCCGCGAGGCGACCACCCGCGTAGAGAATGGCGAAGAAGTCATCGTCCCGGAGGAAAACCCGTGGGGCATCAAGTTCATGCTTATGTTCATGATGAATACAGGCTCACGCATCTTTAGAACAGCGAAGCAACTTGAAGCCGAAGGCTGGGCCCTGGACGGCAACCGCTACCGCCAGGGCGAACGCCGCATGCTGCCTCTGTACGAAGCGAAACTGATGCACCAGTTTGACCACCGCTATGCCACCTACACAGACAGCGGCGACACGCGCGACCTGACCAGTGCGGAAAAGGCTGATCCCACTTGCCTGCCCCTGCCGAGGTACTGGGTGGCGGAAGGAGAGGTGGAAGACCGGCTGATTCAGCGCGATAAGAATGGGCGTGTGGTCTGGGCGTGGCCCCGCGACTGGCTGATGGGATGGCGTGATATTGCACGCAGCACGGATGAAAGAACGTTCATTGGTGCGATCTATCCGAGGCGAGCAGCAGGCGACACGTTCCTGCAAATGTTTCCGTCTTGTTCAGTTGCACAGATTCCGGGGTTGCTCGGAACGCTGAACTCTTTCGCTCATGATTTTGCTGTAAGGCAAAAAGTCGGCGGTACGCACCTGAAGTACAACGTAACCCGTCAGTTCCCCGTTCTTCCCCCCTCCGCCTTCACTCCCCTTCTCCTGGCCTTCATCACGCCTCGGGTATTGGAACTCACGTACACCGCGCATGACCTGAGAGGCTTTGCCCGCGACCTGGGCTATGCGGGCGGCCCCTTCACCTGGGAGGACGAACGCCGCTTCTGGCTACGCGCCGAACTGGACGCGCTGTACTTCATCCTCTATGGGATCAAGCAAGACGAAGTGGAGTACATCATGGAGACGTTCCCCATCGTCAAGCGCAAAGATGTGGCCGCTCACAGGTCGTACCGCACGAAGCAGGCAATCCTATCGGTCTTCGACGAACTGAGCGCGCTCGGACTGGATTACCTGCATAAGTACCGCAGCCGCGTGCCAGGTGGGCAGGTGGCCGGGGGATGGGTGCCATGAGCCAATCAATTTATCGTAGATCTGCTATAGTTCCTGGTAAGGTGATGACCAGTTGAGCCGCGATCTGTTCTGGGTTGGATCCAGCAAAAAGGATCTGCGGGAAATGCCGGAGGAGGTGATTCGTGAGTTTGGCTTCGTCTTACGGGCTGTCCAAAATGGCGGTCAGCATTCCTCTATCAAGGTTTGGAAGGGCGAGGCTGGTGTATACGAAATCCGTATCAGCAACTCCGATTCAACGTTTCGTACCGTATACCTAGTCAATCTATCTACCGGAATTTATGTGCTACACGCTTTTCAGAAAAAATCGTCTACAGGAATAAAAACATCCCAGTTAGACAAGGACATGGTTGCGGCACGTTTTTCTAAGGCGAAGCAAATACATGAAGAGTTGTTAGCAGAAAAAGACAAGTCAAATGAAGTGCGAAAAGTAGCAAAGAAAAAGGGTAGATAAAATGAAAAAAGGCGCTAGCAGCGAAATTGAGTTCGAGAAGAGCAGTGGAAACATCTTTGCCGACTTGGGCTTGGATAATCCAGGTGAGAGTCTCATACAAGCTGATCTGGCTCTGGCTATCGCCCGTGAAGTGCGTGAAAGGGCGTGGACTCAGGCACAAGCCGCCGCCGTTATGGGCGTGTCTCAGTCTGATGTCTCTAATATTGTGCGCGGCAAATTAAAGGGCTTCTCCATTGAGCGGCTCACGCGACTGCTGGGGTTCCTGGACTGCGAAGTCGAAGTGGTCGTGAGGTCCAGACACGCTGACGTTCAGTTCGAAGTTTCCACCTCTACAGAGAATGTGCTGAGGCGCTCCCCTCCAAACATCCCCTTCATACCGCCCATTCCAGTTCAGGTCATTGTGGACCCCTGCCCGCCGCTCCCTAAAGTCCGGAACGGCTAATGCCACGCGCCCACACTAAAACCCCTCCTGCAATGAATGCCGCCTCCTACAACCGTTTCGTAGCGGGCGTGCAACCCACCCGCATTGAGCTAGGCGAAGTCAACGCGAGTGCTAAACCCTCCAATTTGCAAGAACTCAATGTTCGGGTAGATACCAAATTCACTATGGGATGCGTGCAGAGCAACACCCAGGCCCGAACCTTCGATATCGAGGCGCGTCTGCAAATGCAGTTCCTCACCGATAAGGGACTCGAGGTGGGTCGGTTCATTTGTCTCTATCACCTTTCCTACTTGTCGGCGGAGGCGCTCGAAGATTCAGTGCTGGAAGAATTTACACGGCGCAATGCACCAGTTCACGTGTGGCCCTTTATGCGCGAACTAGTGCTAAATCTCACGCAGCGTTTTGGTTGGACAGGCTTTGTGCTGCCTAGTTTTTTTATACCGTCGGCTGCCGCAGTAGTCGAAAGTGGCGTAAGTCAGGGCGGCTCAGTTAACCACCTCGCTGAGACAACCAACACAAGCAAAGTGCCTGCCAAAAAGCCGCGAAGGTCAGCTCCGAAATCGGACGCTTGACCAGGAATTCACAGAGGATACGGAGAGATTGAGGCTCAACCATTTTCCCCTCAGAGCAGACATTCCGCTTTTTAGGACATCCTACCGGCACCAAAATCCACGTGCCCTCCTGGGGTTTGTTCGCCGCGAAGGCTTCACGGCGGAGCAACGGGATGGGCAAGTTAGTGTGTATCACGGCCTACCCCGGCCAGAATTTCGGGGTGCGGTGGCGGATCTATCTAAAAGGCTTATGCCAGAAGACCCAGCGTTTGAACGTGGGGTTTCGTCCCTTATCCGTGGAGCTTTGCTCCAGTCAGGTTATGTGCTGACTGAGCGAGCGCGAGCGGCCATTCACCCAACCCAACAGCGTGCGCCTCTCCAAACACCCAAACGCACTGCCGCTGGCATCCCAGTCAATGCCCATCTCCGCTGGGAGTGGGAGCTGGAACGGCATTCTGGTCAGATCTGGCTGGTGCTGCGGCCAGGACGCACGTTCCTCTCGGCGCTTCCCTGGACAACTGAAGCCATGCAGGCGTGGGGCTCGACCTTAGCCCACAGTGTTTCTCAGCTACATGCCGTGTGCCTCCGTTCTGGACAGCGGGAGCGGCTCCTTAGGGAAGCAGACAACTGGGTTTTTCGTCGTTCGGAGCGTGGGGCAGAGGATTTGTGGCACCTCAGTTTCTCCTCAAAGGCATTGAGCGACTTGAATCTCTCCGGCGATGCACACCACTGCTCAGCCTTGAGCATGGCTGAAGTACGGCAACTTGTCCAACTTCCGGGCTTGTGGCAACCGTTCGTCACCTCATTAGAGCCGCTGGAGGTCGACGGGAAAGTAATCGAAGGGCAACGCTTGCGATTCGGTCGTGGCTTTGGGCGTGATGTCACTGAAGTACATAAGCGGGGCATTCTTACGCCACCGCCCCTCCCAGTGCGGCTTCTGGTAGTGCCTCCAGAACTGGAAGACCTGCCTGCGAATCAACAGCTTCGACAGGAGTTGTTGGCGCATCTGTTGCCCCGCGAGGTGGTCCTCCGGCACCCAGATGCTTCTGAAGGTCTGAGAAAGCACTTGAATCGCCGGGAATCGGATGACACGCTTTACTCCTTCTGGAGCGCTGGAGATTACCGAAAGCTGGGGTTGGAGCCGTTTGACCTCGTCAAAGGCTTGCACAAGTATGAATCGACGAACGGTCGATTACTGGCTCCAGAGGAGCTTGATGGAGTTGCGGCCGAGGCGGACAGGGCAGGCCGTCAATTGATTGGATTGGTGATCCTCTCACAAACCATGAGGCGCGAGGAACGGGACGCTCTGTTCGGACAACTTGGCCGGCTGGGTGTGAGCAAGTTGCTGCCGATCAGCCGTGAGATGCTGAACCGGCCCCGGAGCGAGTACATGGCCTGGGTCAATGTCGCCGTGAAACTGGCGCAGAAGGCTGGGGCAATACCTTGGGATGTAGTGAATCTTCCCGGAATCACTGAGCGAACGTTCTTCGTTGGCGTAGACCTAGGTCACGACCACCGCGAAGGAAAAAGTGTTCCCGCGTTTTCCTTACACGAGTTCAGGGGCCGTCCAGTGAACTGTGTCACTCTCCGAAAGCGGGTTGGAAATGAGCGCTTAAGCCTGGGTGAGTTGAAAGAGGGCTTTAGCAAGCTTCTTCGAGGCAAGCGACCTGACCAAGTCGTTGTTCACCGAGATGGGCGATTCTTGGACGGCGAAGTGGACGACTTCATGATTGCTCTGAACGACCTGGGGATCCCCTGCGTGACCCTCCTGGCTGTAAAAAAGAGCAACCTGAGCATGGTGGCGGATGCTGAAGAGGGAACTGTGCTGGCACTGGATTCCCGGCGTTGCCTGCTCGTTACGAATACCCAGTCAGTTGTGGCGCGCCCCACTGAGCTGGAGGTCATGCATAGTGACCGTGCGGATTTATCTACACTGACAGAGCAAGTGTTCTGGCTGACACGGGTATTTATGAATAATGCTCAGCACGCAGGGGGTGACCCGTCTACCGTGGAGTGGGCCAACGGGATTGCCCGCACTGGAAAGCGAGTTCCCCTGGCCGGATGGCGAGCGTAACTCGTAGGCCGTGGGTAACCTCGACACTGTTCGGTTCTATCCCTAGGTAGAGAGCATCGTGGATAATTTCCCGAAATGAGGTAAGAGAAAGGCAAAATCGCCTCACAAATGGAGGATTTGGTGACCAATACCAGTGCCCAACCGGGCGACGATCACCTCTGGGCGCTGGGCTTTCCAGAGTGGCAGGAAATCACAGGCCGCTCTTCAATCGCAGACCGGCATAAGCCGAAGGAACGCTGCGGCATCTACGTGTTGGGGTTTGTCAACGGTGAACGGTACATCGGCCAGGCCGTGGATGTAGTGCGGCGATTTAACGATCACCGCAAGAACCACACGGACATCACGCAAATGACCTTCAAGCGGGTGAAACAGGCGGAGCTGAACGAGGTCGAGCGCCACTGCATTCATACGCTGGAGGCGCGGGGCTTGCGGCTGCGCAACATCTCACTGATGAGCGTCGTGCAAGGGGAACGCGACCTGGACCTGGTGGTGACGCCGCTGGAGCAGGAGCAGTGGCTGACCGGCGACCGTGGCGGTCTGAATGACGCAGCACTGGGCCTGCCCCGATTGTGCGTAGTTGAAGTTAAGCGGCTGTCGCTTGGCGTTCGAACTCCAGGGGCGTCAAGTACCCCAGAGTGGAATGACGGCGCTGGCGGTTATAGAAGACTTCCATGTACTCGAAGACAGCATGGCGGGCAGCAGCACGGCTCTCGAAGATGACCTCCTCGAACAGCTCCCGTTTCAGGGAGCTGAAAAAACTTTCCACGACGGCATTGTCCCAGCAATCCCCCTTGCGGCTCATGCTGCCCCTGGCCCGCAGGCGGGCCAGTTCTTCCTGAAAGAGCCTGCTGGCGTATTGGCTGCCCCTATCGCTGTGATGCAGCAGGCCCGGTGGGGGAAGGCGGCGCCCTGCGGCCATTTGAAGGGCGGCCAGCGGCAACGTGGCGGGCATGGACGCGTCCATCGCATAGCCCACCACAGCCCGGGAGTGCAGGTCCAGTGTGATCGCCAGGTACAGCCAGCCTTCTCTCGTCGGCAGGTACGTCAGGTCGGACGCCCAGACCTGGTTGGGCTGGTGGACCTCGAACTGGCGCTCCAGCAGATTTGGGCAGACCGAGAGGGTGTGGTGGCTGTCGGTGGTTCGCACCCAGCGGCGCTTCCCTTTGGCCCGGAGCCCCCCCGAGCGCATCAGGCGAGCCACACGCTTTCGAGACACCCGCAGGCCTTCGGCTCGCAGTTCTGCGTGAACGCGTGGTGCCCCATATCTGCCCTTACTGCGCTGATGAGCGTCCAGGATGCGCTGCTCCAGCAGCGCATCCTGCTGCTTGCGGTTCGAGATCGGCCTTCTTCGCCAACTGTGGTACCCGCTCACCGAAACCTCCAGCACCCGACACATCACGTCCAGACGGTAGTGCGTGCGGTGAGCGTGGATGAAGCGGTACCTCAGCGTGTGATCTCTTTGGCGAAGAAGCGGGCAAGCCCCATACGGGTGCTGTTCTGCCCAAGACAGGCCGCCGCTTTTTTCAGAATCTCACGCTCCTGGCGCAGGATTTCGTTCTCTTTGCACAGCCGCTGAATCTCCTGCTGTTCTGGGGTCAGGATCTGTTTCCCCTGACCAGGAAAAGCCGACTCGCCCTTCTCCTCCTCGGCGTTCATCCACTTTCGCAGCAGTGAGGCATTGATGCCCAGGTCGCGGGCGGTGCCCGAGAGGTTGCCGCTGGTTCGGGCGAGTTGCACGGCATCTCGCTTGAACTCGGCGGTATGAATTCTGCGGTTCGTCATGATGGCGCCTCCTATCTTTGAGGCTTATCTCCACCTGCGCAAAACCGGGTCACCCTCAGGAGCTGGTGGACGCGGCGTTGCAGACATTTGAATCCAGGCAAGCCGAGTTGGAGGCATAGTTGCAACAGCACAGTGAGGTGGAGTGACGAGGTCTTTGACCTCCTCCCTGCAGGGCCATGCACCAGAAGATGCTCACGTCTATCCGGACACCTCAACAGCTTCCGCTCCAAACCTTCGTTATGCTCCCGTCAGAATGGAGGCGTATACTGCTTGTCCCAGGGGGTGAGGGCATGACGACCATTGCAGCGGCAGCAGCGGTACTCCAACAGGAATTCGGGGCCGAAGGCATGAAACTCCAGAAGATTCTGTACTACGCGCAGGCGGCGGCGCTGGTGCAGCGGGGCCTGCCCCTTTTCTCGGAAGAGTTTCAGGCGTGGCGGCACGGCCCGGTGAACCGTGACATCTGGGACGGGCAGGTCATGCCCGCTCCACTGCCTGCTGCGGACGTCGAGCTCCTGCGCGCCACCTGGGCAAAATACGGGCACCTGACGGCGTACGAGCTCAGCGACCTGAGCCACGAGGACGCGCCGTGGAAAGACACCCGCGGTGATCTGCCCGCCGGGGCAAACTGCGACCGGATCATTTCCCAGGAGGCCATGCAGGCGTTCTACCTGGGCCGTGAGCTTGCCAAAGGGCCAGACGGCAAGTGGGTGCATGTCCCCCCCACAGCCGCGCAATGGGCGCGGGCGAAGGCACAGCTTGTGATTCACCGTCAGGCACGTCAGGGCACTTTGAGGGGCGTGGACCGCCGCACCTTCATTGATCAGCAGGTGATCGCCACGCAGCGCCTGGAAGGCCTTGCCGTTTCCCTCCCCGGCATGCATGGGTGACGAGAGTCCAAGAGGTAAAAACGACGCGCCTGAGCAGGTTCCAGCAACCACTCAGGCGCTCTTGCTGCTCCATCACCAGCTCTTCGACGCGCCCCCAGCCACCTTGCAGGTCAGCGATCTCCAAGCGTGGCACGCAGTGCTGGGGGCCGCGTTGGGCATCCGGGCAGGGGCCTGGCGCACGGGTGACGTCACCTTCGGGTCGTACTATGGCCTGCCACCATCGGAGATTGACGCGGCGGTGCACGCCACCTACGCCCACGCCAATGAACATCTGGACTACCTGAGTTACCTTCCAGACGCCGCGGACCGCCTGGAAGGCGTGGTGATGGTGAGCGCGTATGTTCACGCGCGCTTGATCCGCATTCACCCATTCGAGGATGGCAATGGCCGCACGGCCCGCCTCGTGCTGACGGGGCAATTCCTCACGGCTGGGTTCGACCCGCCAAACCTGAGCCGCCTCTCCAGGGACGTGTACCTCTCCGCGTTGAACCGGTACAACCACCTGGGCACGGATGACCTGTACTGCCCTGCGCTGGACCCGCTGAAAAAGGTCATCCTCGACCTCCTGTAACCCATAGAATCGCCGCAATGGACACCACTGCTCCTGCTGGCGCTGCGACCGGGCCAACGTTTAAGTTGAACACCTCTGGTGTGCAGGCCCAGGCCCAGGTGCGAGCTGGGCAGTTCGTGGTGCTGGCGGGCAGCACGGCCCGGGCGGAGGAAGTGCCGTCCCTGGCGAATCACACGTACGCACAGTTGCGCGCCAACCTCCGCGCCACAGGTCAGCTGGTCGAGGCTGGCGCGGGCCAGCTTCGTTTCACGGCAGACACGCCTTTCGCGTCGCCCAGCGCGGCTGCGGTCGCGGTGCTGGGCCGCACGGCCAATGGGAAGCTGGAGTGGAAGCGGGAGGATCAGCCAGAGGTGACGTACGGGGACTGGTTGGCCCAGGCCGGGAGTGCGGGGCCAACGGACCACCTGCCCGCAGGCGGGATGGTGACCACCTGGCAGCCCTTCTTCCGTGAGCTGGCAGCGCGCCTGCTGGACTACGAGGACCGGCAACTCGAACTGATTCAGATACTCCGGACTGCGGGCATCGCCATCAACCACGACGAAGGCGAACCCCTGACCGAGATGGATCCCTTCACGTTCTTCTCGCTGATTCTGAAGCACACGTCCAACAGCTCGGCCCTAAACCTGTTCGCCAAGGTGGGCGCAGCGTTGGGGATCCAGGCGGACGTGCCGACAGACCTGAACGGCGTGCCGTGGAGCAACCCCATGAACGCCTGGTTCTTTGCTTACCGCAGCAAGCGTCAGGCTGGGGACGTCCCGACGCTCTGGCAGCTGGCCCGTCAGGCGGTCGACGGCAACCTTGACGCCCAGACCTTCGAGGCGGCCCTGAACATCAGGAAAGTGGCCTTGCCCAAACTCACGCAGGGCCTGTTCTGGCTCAATCCAGAGCGGTATTTGGCCCTGAACGGCGTGAATGTGCCCTACCTGCAAGGGCGGGGCGTGGCACAAGCCGGGCAGGTTCAGACCCTGGCGGACTACGACACCGTGCTGGGCTTAGCCCGGCGGCTGAATGCAGACTTTCCTGCGCTGTCACACGCCGCCTGGCTCCAGGCGCAAAGCGGCAACCAGGTGGCCGTGATGGACAGCGACCACTTCCCGTTCACGCAGTATCAGGCGGATGCCGGGCAGTACGTGGGTGACCGCGTGAAAGGCAACCTGGTCCTTGACCGCAAGTACGCGCCGCTGCTGCTGGACCTGATGGCGGGGAACTGGACGGCGCTGAAGCCGTCCCGCTCGCCCTACAGCGGCCGCGAGCAGCTCGCGGTGAAGGTGAGTCTTGGTGGCGGCGCCAAAACGGACAGCGGGGCGTTCGCGCGCGCGTTGTTGTTCGCCGATGGCGGTGGGTATGAGTACGTGACGTTCCCTGCCGGACTCACCCTGGAAGCGGGCCTCCCAGACGGCAAGGCGGACGGCCCCCGGCAGGCCCTGCAGGACCCGGACACATGGGCGCACCTGCTGGCCCTCCTGAACGCGCCCCTGCCTGAAGGTTTGCAGGCCACCCTGACCCTGAACACAGAATTCGGCGCCTTGACCCTGCTGCCCCTGGGGCCAGCGCAGTGGCAGGACGCCGAGACAGCTCTGGAACGCTACCGGCAGGGCACGGGGCTCAATCGCCGCCTGCGCATCGGGCTGAGCCTGCACCCGCAGCACCTGACGTCAGACGCTTTTCCGGATCTTCTCGACGCGGCCTTGACGTACATCGATGAGCTTCTCGCCCTGCTCGACCGCCTCATGTCCCCGCCCACCGCTTCACCGGCGACGGGCAGCGCGGAGCCGGTCATTGAGGTCGCCGGCACTCAGACCCTGGCCCACGAGCCGCAGGCTTTTCAGCCCGTTCCGGGTGTCCCGCTGAACCAGATACTCTATGGGCCTCCGGGCACGGGGAAGACCTACCGCGTGGTGGAAGAGGCCCTGGCGGTTCTTGATCCGGTGTTCCTCGCGGACCATGCCGGACGTGAGGGCCGCGCCGCGCGGAAAGCGCGGTACGACGGGCTGGTGGCCCAGGGACGAGTCTCGTTCATTACCTTCCACCAGTCCTTCGGGTACGAGGACTTCATTGAAGGCATCAAGCCTGTCATGACGGGTGGTGTTCTGTCTTACCGCCTGGACGACGGCGTCTTCCTGAAGGCAGTCCGGGCAGCCGGCGGGCACCTGGACAGCCCAACCTCTGACGAACAACCGACGCCCGCCGTCCCCCAGGCCCAGCCAGGAACACAGGTCTGGCGCATGTACATCGACGGCTCAGTGCCAGTCAGTCGCATCCGGGACCTGAGTCTCACGCGCGGCGAACTGAGGATGGGCAGCTTCAAAACCAAACCCCGGGATCTGACCCACCTCGGCGTGGAGGAACTGAGTGGCCGTCAACTGCTCTTCAAGGACAGCATGCGCACCGGTGACCTCGTGCTGCTGGCCACAGGCGTGGACCGGATCGGCGCGGTGGGCATCGTCACGGGGGACTACCTCTTCGATCCCCACAGCGATCCGGCGTTCGCCACCGATTATGCCCACGCCCGGTCCGTGAACTGGCTGGCGACCGGCCTGAACCTCAGTGCGACCGGCACCTTAGGGAAGCCCTTTGCCCCGCCCACCCTGCAACGGGTGACCGGCGTCAGCCCTGAGCAGGTCCTGAAGGCGCTTGGTCTCGCCCTCCCTCCCGAACCCCTGCAGCGGCCTGGTCCGTCTGTTCAGCCGCACGTCCTGATCATTGATGAGATCAACCGTGGCAACATCTCCAAGATCTTCGGCGAACTGATCACGCTCCTGGAAAGCAGCAAACGCGCCGGAGCGTCCGAAGCGCTGAGCGTGACCCTGCCGCTCAGTCGCCGGACGCTCAGCATTCCGCAGAGCCTGTACGTCATCGGCACCATGAACACCGCCGACCGGAGCCTCACCCTGCTGGACGCCGCGCTGCGCCGGCGGTTCGTGTTCAAACCCGTCTGGCCCGAACCTGAACTCCTTCCTGTGTTGACCCTGGAGCACACTGGACTGGACCTCAGGAAATTCCTCTTCGTCATCAATGACCGGATTGAACGTCTCCTCAGCCGTGAGCAGGTCATTGGGCACGCCTACCTGCTGGGCCTGCCAGCCACCCTGGAGGGGGTTGCCAGCGCCGTCCGTGAACGCATCCTGCCCCTGCTTGAGGAGTACTTCTTCGAGGATTGGAGCAAGATCCGCGAGGTTCTCGGGGATCCGGGCAAACCTCTCGAAGCGCAGTTCATTCACCAGATTGGCAAAGGCAGCGAGATTCGGTACCGTCTCAATCCGCAGGCGTTTGGAAACATTGAGGCGTTCACCGGGGTCTATGCGCAGGTGAATGATGCGGATTTCCCCTTTAACGCCTGATGAATGGTCAGCGGTTCGAGGTCCGTGAACACGACACGCTGGTCCGAGGAGCCCGGCCACCAGAGGCAGGGGCGAACGTCACGGCCCTGCCACCAGAGACTTTCGATGCCGTGCAGGCGGTGCTGCTGGACCCCGCCTACGACCTGAAGCCCGTCGCAACGCCTACGCGCCTTTCAGGGCAGGCCGCCCTGAAACTCACGCAGTGGGTGGGCGTGGTGCGCACGCCAGACGGCGCAACCGTGGAGATTCTTCCGAAGACCCATGAGCGCCCTGGCCACCGTGCCCAGCCCGACTCACTCCGCCGCAGTCGCGCCCTTCTTGTGCGGATGCTGGCTGCCACGGACGCGCGGTTTCGGGTGGCCCCTCCAGCGGAGCTTCAGACCGCAGAGATGCCTCTCTCTGAAGTCGTCATCCGCTACGCCCTGGAAGGCATTCGCGCGGCCGTGCGGCGCGGCATTCCCCATGCGTATGTCCCAGTTCAGGAAGAGCGCCAGGGCCTGCGGGGCCGACTGGACCTGCCGCGCCAGGTGCGGCAGCCGCCTCACCGGGCGCACCTGCTCCACGTGACCTTTGACGAATTTCTGCCTGACCGGCCAGAAACCCGGCTGACCCGCCTGGCCGTGGAGCGGCTCGCCTCGCTCACACGCGTCCCCAGCAGTGGACGCCTGGCCCGGGAGCTGCTCGCCACCCTGGATGACGTGCCCCCCAGCCGGAACGTGGCCCCGGACTTCTCCGCCTGGCGGCTTGGGCGGAGCCACACGCACTTCGCGCCTCTCGAAGGCATCTGTCGCATGGTGCTTCACGACCTCAACCCAGTGGCGGCCGGCTCAGAGAACCGGGCCAACGCCCTGCTGTTCGACATGAACGCGGTGTACGAAGCGTACGTGGCCCAGCTCCTCGCGGCCCTTTACCCCGACTGGCGTGTGGACACCCAGGTCACGGACCGTGCGCTGGGCGACGTGGCGGGCACGCCCGCTTTCAAGCTGCGGCCAGACCTGGTGCTTCATCTGCCTGGACGTGCGCTCATCGTTGCGGACACCAAGTGGAAACGTCTCAGGCCGGATAAGGCGCCTATCTACGATGTCAGCAATGCGGACGTGTACCAGATGCTCGCGTACAGTCACGTCTTTCAAGGTGTGGACCCTGCACCAGCGCGGGAGTTGTGGCTGATCTACCCTCGCCTGCCCGGCCTGCCCGCCGTGGCTTCATCCATCGACTTACGAGGGGGGCGGTCCTTGAAGATCATCACCGTCGACCTTGGGCAGGAGGAGTTGGAGAAGCAGTGGCCTGAGGCGCTGTGATTCAGGTGAACCGGCAGGCGTTCTTTGCGGCCGTCCCCCTTTCTTCAGGCGTCAGGGTGCGTCGTGTCTTCCTTCGACTGACAACCGGGCATCCGGACAAATGAAGCTGTCCAGGTCGAAGGGGTCCGGTAGCGTCAGCACGTCCCGGCCGTAGAGGCGGTCGGCCCAGCCAGGGTCAGCCTCAAGTGTCGGGACAGTGTGGAGATGTGGGAGCAGCCACGGGTGACGCTGCTGGCACGCCGGGCACCGCCTCAAACTCCAGGCTGCGCCGCAGTCGCCGCATTCGCAGTGGAACTGATCGTCCTGCCAATGAGAGAACTCAGCGCCCTCCGTCCCGCAGACCGGGCAGCGGCGCAGGCGGCTCAAGTGCTCTTCGCTGGCTTCAAGAGCGGTCAGGAAGGTGGTCCACTCATCCAACTCGGCCTGCAGGCGTTCCACCTCGCGCTGGGCGCGGCGCTGGGTGAGGCGATCGGCATTATGGGTGGCCAGTTGCCGCTTCACGTCCTCAAGGACCTGCTGACGGCGGCGGCCTTCTTCCGTCCAGGAGCCTGGTCGCGTTCTCAGGGGGCCGAGCAGGGCCCACCCGCCTGGGCCGCGTGGCTGCAGCACGTCAGGAAGCTCAGCGCGCGGCACGGCTGCACCGGTTTCGAAGGTGGGTGGGTACGCGGTAAAGCGGGCGCCGGTGAGCACCAGGCGCAACACGCGGGCCAGCCGCTCAACACTTTCCAGATCTACGGCGGAAACGGGCAGGCAGCTGAGCATCGGGTGCAGCCGGACGGGATCGCTCGACACCGCCTGCAATTCGGGAATCAGGGTCTGTTGCGCGTTGCCCGGGTAGAGAAGAAGCGTTCGGGTGGTGAGGGCCCTGGCCTCTTCTCTCAGGGCGGCAACAGCCCGGCTCACGTCCTCCCGGCGCAGGTCACCGAATGGAGTAGGTGAGGCAACCACCCGGAGGATGGACGTCCCCGCCTGCTGCAGGGAACAAGTGCCGTCGAGCTGCCACGTCAGCTCAGTGGGGCCTTCAGGGCCTCGCAGGGACAGGGTTGCCCCAGGGTGGAGGGCAGTGTCGGCGACAGGCGTGAACTCAAACTGCTGCAGGGCGTGGAGGGTCAGGAGCAGCGCGTAGCGGTCGAATTGCGCGGCTTCGTGCTGCGCGGTCTGCTGCTGCTCCTGAACGGAGGCGTGGCCGGTGTGGGCATGGCGGTGCCAGGATCTCCACAGGCGGGCGACGCGGCGGTAGTGGGGGTCGTTTCCGAGAATGTTGGTGAGGCGCAGCTGGGCAGGAACTTGGCTCTTGGTCGGCACCTGGCTGTAGAGCGGGCTCGCTTTCAGCCGTCCAAGCCGGTAGAGCAGTTGGTCGAGTTCTGTCAGGCGTTCACGGCCGAGGCGCTGGGCCTCTGTAAGGTCAAGGGACTCGCCCCAGAGCCGGTAGACCCGCCGCTGCCGCCAGTGCATGCCACTCGGGGGGGCCTGGGCGTTCAGGTCAATGGTGTCCAAGCCGTTAAGCAATTCTCTCACCCGGGCCAGGCGCCGGCGAACGTACTGGGTGAGATGATCCACCAGCCGCGCCGCCACCCGGTTCTCGTAGATGTCATACAGGTCATCGCGGACGTTGGTGATGACCCGTCTGGGGCGCACGCCCCGTAAAGTCCGCGCGTCCCAGTCTTCCGTATGGGACGCCAGGTAGTTGACGGCCCGCACCGGGATCTGGCGGGCGCGGCTCACCAGTTGACGTTCCTCAAAAATTTCCAGATGCGTCCGTGGCTTTCGGCACACCTCTTCCAGGTGCGGGAGTTCCCGCTCCATGGCGTCTTCCAGGGGATACCGGTGAAGTTCGTCAGTCAGGTCACGGTCGAGCGGTGACACCTGGAGCCAGTCTGCCCAGCCACCCGTGTCCAGCGCCAGTCCGGTGAGCGCCGCCTCAAGCGAGCCGAGCGGCGCCCGGGTCTCATGGGGCGCCGGGAATGCCACGGTGACCGGGTCGGCCGGGGCGGCGCTCCAGGTCAGGACGCCCCGTGCGTCCGGAAGAAGGGGCGTCCTGGCCGGAACCGACAGACCATTGAGGAGCCCACTGGTGGCGCTGATCCAGAGGCCAGAGAGGCCGAAGCCCGGCAACGGGGCCGCTGCGCCAGTCAGGCGGCTGACGGCTTGACCGCTCATGCGCTGACGGTGCTGACACCCAGTCGGCGCAGCGCCTGTTCGAGACAGCGGTTGGACTGCTCGGGGAGGCCGCCCAATTTCGGCCAGGTTGTTCGGAGCTGGTGTTGCAGCTCCGTCAGGTCATCCGGCCGCACGTCAAACTGATTCTGAACTTTGCGCAGAACTTTGCTGGCCAGAATGTGATCCGTCGCCTGCGCGACCGTGCCGCCTGCAGCCACCATCACAGGCACGAACGCCCTCATCTGCCGTTCCAGACGGTTGCCCCAGTTCAGCCCGAACCGGTCGTGCAGGACGCCGCCGAGCTCCGTTTCCAGGTAGGAATAAGCCTGATCGGCCGCCGCTTCGTGCGTCCGTTGGGCGGCCCGGAACGCCTCATTGAGGGCGGCATATGAGAGGGGGAGCCGCTCCGTCACCCGCTGCGGCTGGACCTGTGCCGGGTGGCGGGGCAGTTCCATCACGTGCGCGCGGTCGTAGGTCTTGTCGGCGAAGTCCTTGGTGCTTTCGTCATGGTTGGCTGTGCCGATGAACCAGACGTTGTCGGGCAGTTCCAGAATGCGGCCGTCTTTCAGGTTCCTGGGTGAAGGACTGACCGGGGCTTCCATCAGGGTGAGTTGCTTGCGCTCCGGGTTTTCCAGGATCGACAGGATGCTCGCGAAGTAGTGCTCCGTTTGCGACAGGTTCATCTCGTCGAGCACCAACATCACGGGGATGTCCTGGTAGCGGGGAAGCGTGGCTTTGTACAGCGCCTGCAGGAACTCCGCTTCGTAGAAGCGCCGCTCGAACGCGTTGAAGTGCCCGATCAGGTCGGCTTTGTCCCGCCAGCCAGACTGCACTTCAGTGAGTGAACTGAGGCCGCCGGTGGCGCGGGCAAACGCGAGCGGCAGGCTGGTCTTCCCAGTGCCGCTGATGCCCTGCAGGAGGTGCAGTCGGCTCATGGCCAAGCCGGCCACGAACGTGCGCAAGGTGTGCAGGCTGTACTGAAGAGGTTGCTGCTCATCCGACGCCATGCGCACCTGAAGGCCATTGACAAAGACGCCCAGGTCGGACAGCTGCTCATCGAGAGGAGGAATCTCGTGCAGGGCTTCCCGGGAATCGAGGTCCGTGCAGGCCGGGAAGACAACCTTGCCTTCGGATGAAGTGATGTGCTTGTCCACGTCGGCTTTCAGTTCCCGTAAGGCGGTGCGCAGCAGGGTCGCCTGCGTTTCGAGACTGAGTTTGTGGTCGCGCAGGGTCTCCAGTTCCGTCACGGCGATGCCAGCCCGTTCCAGCCGCTGCTTGAGCTCACTGATGGTCTGGCCGTCCTGGAGCCGCTTGGCTTCCCAGTCGGTGCGTTCCGTCTCGAGCAGCCGCAGCCGCTGCACGGTGTCCTCGGAGGGCCGGGCGTTGAGCTGGCTGCGCAGCTGATCGCGTTCCGACCGGAGGGTATGCAGTTCCCGCAGGACATCGTCGGGCGTGCGGCCACCGAACTGCAAAGTGGCCTGCACCTGGGCGTCCAGCATCTTGGCCAGCGTGTCGCGTTCGCCGCGCGCGGACTGAAGCCGGTCTTGCAGCTCACGGATCTGGGCTTCGAATTTCTCCAGGTCACGGGCCACTTCCTGCCGGGCCCGTGTCTTGAGGTGCCGGCGTTCCTCCTCGAGATCTTCTTTCTCGAATTCCAGCTGCTGCAGGTCGCGCTCCAGCTTGAGCTGCCGGGCCTGAAGCTTCTGCATGTCGCGGCCCACGGCGCCGCGCGCCTCATTGACCTTCAACTCGAATTCGGTTTCACGGCGTCGCAGCTCGCTGGCATGGGCTTCCCGGGCCTCGCGCAGCGCTTTCTCATGTTGCTCCCGTTGGGTCAGCAGGTCCTGGTGCAGGCGACGCCCTTCCGTGGTGAGCCGCTCGATTTCCGTGCGCAGTTCAGCCACGGCCGCCTCGCGTTTCTGCAGGAATCCCGCCTCGGCATCGGCTTCCCGCCCGACCAGGTCCTCCTCGCGCTGCACCAGATGCCGCTTGTCCTGGTCGAGTTGACGGCGTTCGGCCTGCAGCGCCTGCCGGTCGGTGTCGAGCGCGGCCCGCTCTTTTTTCAGCTCGTCCCCACGTTTCTCTGCCGCGCCCGATTTCGTTTCGGCTTCAGCCACCTTGGCGTCCAGCGTGCGCCTGCGGCCCTCAAGCAGAACCAGTGCTTCCGCCACCTGCTTGAACCGGCGTTCGAGTTCCGCCTGTGGTTCGGCTGTTGGCAGGGCCGGCGTCGGAACGGCTGCCAGCTGGACCTGCTCTTCCGGAAGCGTGTCTCGCAACAGGTCACCGTACTGTTGGGAGAAGACTTCGAGCGCCTGATTGAACGACGGGACCTGAGCTGCGCCGGCGGGCGCCGTCGTGGCCGGCTGACCGGACGTGGACCGCGGGTTAAATTTATTCTTGTTCTTTTTGGACATGATTTCCTTCAGAGCTCGAGGTCATCGAATTCAAGGTGTTGAGGTTCAGGCGCCACGCGAACCGTGGCCTGAGGGGAGGCTGGTGACGGGCCACTCGCCGTAAGCAGCAGATGGGTCGCCCGGTAGACCCTCTCCAGGGCAGGTTCCACTCGAGATTCAAGCTCTGCAGGTGCTGGGCCCACATGGGCCGCCTCGCCACACCAGCCCAGCATCTCGTCAAACTGCTGGAGAAAGTCCGGTGCGCTGCGGGCTGCGGCGTGGAACGGATGATCAGGACGCGCGCCCGCACTCAGGAGCAGGCTGACCAGCAGCGGCCGTAGCTTTCCGGACTGTTCGCGGTTGGCCATCCAGTACACGTCAGTGGCTTTGACGCTGGTCAGCGTGGCCGGCAGCGGCAGCGTGAACGACAGCGCGTCGGCCGCCGCTTCGATGCGCCGAAGGTTATAGAGGGCGTCGCGGTCGATCATCTGCCGCTCGGCACCTGCGGCGCTGTGCCGGGAGCGCACTTCACGCAGCAGATGCTCGGCCAGGGCGCGGATGGCCCCGAGCGCCTGCCGGGCCCGGCGCGGCCGCTGATTGCCCGGCGCGGCCCTGAACTCAGTGACGGCCAGTTCAGTGTCCAAGAGGGGCTGCAGCAGCGGGTGATCGTCAACCTGCGGACCGAACTCATGCTGCAGGCTTGCCAGCGCTTCCTCGAAGGGGTCATGCTGGGTGTCTGCTGCGCCCCTCTCCTCTGAAAGATGCTGCACAAATGTCCGCAGGTGTTTGGACGTGGTCAGCCGTCTGTGGGCGAGCGCTGTCAGGGGGCTGGTGGGCAGTCCGAAGGGATCGGCCACCTCCCATCCACTCAGGCCATGCCCGAAGATGAAGGTCGAGAGATACATCACTTCCGGCTCCCGCTCGATAAAGTTCACGCGCTTTACGCGGTTCAGGAACCTCGCCTGGGCGCCTTCCTCGTCATCATCGGTTTCCCAGCGGCCCTTCTGTGCCTTGCGTGAAGCTTCAAACGCCCGCATCACGTCCGTAGCGTGGGGCGGTGCCGGTCGCTCGGCAGGCAGGAACTCCACGTACGGGCGGAACACGCGCTCACCACGGTGCAGTTCAGGAAACCCGCTTTCCTGGACTGTGAAGTCGGCCGTTTCAAGCGTCTCCACGAGACGCGGCAGCAGCAGGCCACTGAAGGGGTCCTGAAACACGTACCCGGTCGTGAAACCGTCGGCGCGCTGGCCCAGATCGGACCGGGCCTCCCGGTAGCGGCGCTCCGCGTCCGGTTTAACGATGTCGTCCTGGTCGATCAGGTCGCGGTCGACCAGGAAGGATTTGACGATCCGGACCAAGTCGGGATGCAGATTGAGGATGTCGGCAATCTGCTGCGGGTCATTGATTCCATGTAGCAGCACGCCGAACACTGCGCGCTGAAACAGATCCAGCTGCTCGGCGCGGGGGGACACCGGGACACCGACCCGGTAGGCCAGGACTGGCCAGAGCAGGTCACGGCGGCGGCCCTTGTATCCCTGCGGGGCGCGCGGATGAAAGCGCAGAATGCGGGCGTCACGCGGAAACGATGCGGCCATACGCCCCCTTGCACAACTGGTGGAAACGGTCGAGCGCTGGAACGGCGCTGCCGTCTTCAGCCGACGGGAGCATCCCGGCGTCGCCCACCAGGATCAGGAGGCGCTGCTGGCGGCTCATCGCCACGCACAGGCGGTTGTCCAGCGTCAGGTGCCCGTACCGGCGGCGCTGCTGCTCCGGCGTTTGGCCGGGCAGGGTGTTGCTGCGGGTTAGGGACAGCAGCACCACATCGAACTCCATGCCCTGAAACGCGTCGACGGTCCCGACCCGCAGCCGCTCGCGTGATCGGCCCTGCAGGTCGTAGGTTTCCTGGACATTCGGGTGAACGCGGTACTCGCCGTCCTCTCCGCGCTCGGTCAGCCCCAGCGGCTCCATCGCCTTACGGATCTCCCGAACTTGATCGGCGTAGAACGAGATGACCCCGATCGAAAGGTCGGGTCTGGCCTCCAGCAGGCGGGCCGCTTCCTTCGCGACGACCTGCGCCTCGACCGGCCTGGACTTGCTCTGCCGGCCACGTTCGCTGCCCCGCGCGTGCGGCACGTCCAGCCAGGCGGCGACAGCCCCCTCATACGGACTCAGGTTGTGGCTGAAATCCTCAGCGGGGCGGCCACTGCTGAACGCTTCACTGGGGTTATGGGCGGCGTAGAAGGTATCGCTGACGAACTGTCCCAGCACCGGGTGCATGCGGTACTGCTGGTCGAGGGTAACGACCCGCCGGATACCGTCGCGTTTCTCATGTTCCTGCAGAATCCTGAACAGCCGCTCGAACAGGCTCTGATGCAGCGCCTCCTCATTGGCTTGCCGCACGCTCTGATCCTGCCAGTCGGCCTGCAGTTCCCGCTCGACATCTGGCTCCAGCAGGTGCGGAAGCTGCCGGTGGTCCCCGACCAGAATGATGCGCCGTTCCGCCTGAGCCATTGGAATGAGCAGATCAAGCGGATGCACGCGGGCCGCCTCGTCAATGACCACGTTCTCGAACACCCGCGTCTGATTCCCCAGCGACGTGCGGATCTGCCGCACGGTATACGAGTCGGACTGCTGACACGTGGCGGCCAGCACGGCGGTATAGCTCTTAACGGCCGCCCGCGCTCCATCCGGGTCGTTCTCAAGTGTGGCGAGCATATCGTGCAGCACGGTCTGAAGGCCTCCTTTCTCCTTGCGCGCGGCTTGGCGGAGGTCTTCCAGCGCGGTGTTCAGCAGTTCCACAGTGGCCCGCTCCGCCCGCTGGAGGCTCGGGGGCGCCAACTCGGGCTGCAGGGCACTCAGGAGTCGCGCTTTGGACTCTGCCAGGCCCGGCAGGAAGGGCGGCGACGCGTCAGCCTCCCACCCGGCGCTGGCGGTCAGGACCGCCCGGTCCTCGGCGGTCAACGGCAGCGGCAGACTGGTGTCGTCCAGGCGGCGTAAGCAGCGCCGGGCCATGCGCGGGCCGTCGTCCTCAAAGGCCTCCGGGACGGTGCGCAGGGCCCGGACGGCCGTGAGCAGGTACTCGCGCTCCTCCTGGTCGACTTCGCCTGGGCTGAACTTGTCGAGCCACGCCTGCAGCTGATCGCGCGTGCTGGCCTTGAGGTGTTCACCGCCAGTGTCCAGGACCTTCCGGATCACCTGCCGCAGGTCGTCCCGTGGACTGGGCGCTGTGGTGACGCGCAGCACCTCGTCCCGCAGCTGAACGAATTTCACCTCCAGCGGCTGATCCGCAGCGTCGGACAGCCGGGCTTGCAGCTGACTGATCATGTTGCGCCGCCAGTGGTCGACCCCATCCGAGAACTCTTCTGCGAACCGGCGGCTCTTCCCCAATTTCACGGCGGGCAGCCCGAAAACCTGCGTGGCGGCCGCTGCGTTCTCGACCGCGGCGTGCTGCGCGCTGGTGAGCAGCGTATGACCCGGCAGGTGGGCGCGGTCCTGGGCGATATCGGCCAGCCGCTGCTGAAGGGCCGCAATGACGCGGGTCTTGCCCGTCCCCGGCGGTCCCTGAATCAGCGCGATGTCCGGCGTGTTGAGCGCGACGTCCAGCGCCTCAACCTGGCGCGCGGTGGGCGTCCCGCGGAAGGCGGCGGCCGCCTGGCTGCGCGGCGGCAGGGCCGGCTCCCGGTGGAGGCGGCGTTGAGGCACCTCCTGCCCCTCGAGCAGGAGGGCGAGCTGCGGCATGGCGGTTTTCGCTTGCTCGATCGCGAGGCGGGCCCGGTCCCGGCGCTCGAACTGCGCCTGATCCCCAGCGAGACTCAGGGACAGCCAGCCGGACGGCGGCGGCATGCTCTCGTCCCCATTGAGGGGAAGCACCCGGACCGTGCCGTGCGGCTCCCCTGAAAATTCCCCGATGAACTCCTGCGGTGGACGGCGGCCCGGGACCGGCGCCAGGTCGGTGTCCAGATCGACCGGGCGCAGCTCGGTGGCGCGCAGCGTCAGGCCAGGCTGCTGCCGGAGCGTCGCCAGCTGCTCCGGCGTGGCGCTCGCCCTGAACGTCCAGAAGCCGGCGCGGTATTCGGGACGTTCGGTGTACGGCATGGCGCCGAGCTGCCGGGCCAGCTGCTCACCTCGGCGCCGCTCTACCGCTTGATACTGTTCCCAGAGTTTCAGGTAACTGCGCTGGTCCTGTACGGCGGCGGACGTCAGGGCCTGGAGCCGCTCACGGTCCTTGGCAGCCAGCGTGACGTTTGTGAAGGTCCAGGCAGCCTCCAGCAGGGTCACGGGTTTGTTCGTCACCCGTTTGTTCTTGATCATGGTAACGAACACGACCAGCCACTGACCGTCCTGGAACGCCACGTCGACGTTGTAACGCCGGCCCAGCAGGCGCAGAAACGACTCGCTGTTCGGGTGCCGGTTGGGCGACCCCACGTATAGGAAGCGGGGCAAGCCGCCCGGCAAGGCGGGCACCGCAAGGTCATCTGCGAGCAATTCCACAGCCCGCTCGGCGGGGATATTCACGCCGGTCAGCGTTCGCATGCGGTCTACCACAGCGTCGTCCACGCCGAGCGCGAAGGGCTCTGGCAGGCGGTAACTCACGGGGAAGACATGCACCTGCACGGTGAAAGACGGGCCCTGCCGGCTGGTGACCCAGGCTATGTACGGCAGGCCGCGCCCCAACAGCAGCTTGACCTCCGCCTCATCTGCGGCGGCCGTGACTGGCCAGCTCAGGTCACCTGTGGTGACCCGCACTTCTTCCAGCAGTTCGGAGTAATGAAAGCGCACTTCGTCCCGAACCTCGACGCGAGGTTCGGCTGGGCCAGGTTCAGAGAGCGTGAGGTCCTGCGAGAAGGTCCAGGTGTGCTGAAAGGCGAGCGGCAGATCCGAAACCTTCACTGCTGGGCCCTCTCGACGAGGTCGAAGGTGACGAGGCGGTGCTGCCCGGCCAGAGCGCCGAGATGCAGCTGCCAGGCGCTGCGGCCCGGCGCAAGGGGAAACCGCTTGGGTTTGCCCTCCTGCTCGACCGGCACGTCGTCTTTGTCCCGCGTTTCGCGGCGCAAGGTGTACGTCGCCTTATCCAGTGAACGCACGGAGAGCCGGCCGTCTCTGAAGGTCAGTTCGACGTGACTGGCGCCCTGCGCCTCTCCTGTGAAGTGGCGCGGCTGGATGTACCGGGCGCCGTCTGTGCCGATCACAACAGTCCCCAGGTTCATGGTGGGGGCAGGCACGCCCTGGGCTGAGGCGAGGTCAGTCACCTCCTGATCTGTCACCTGAACCCCGGCCAGCACGTAGGGGCCCCGACTGACCTCACACCAAGGGCACTCCGCCAGGGTGTGGTCTGCCTCTGCGCCGCACGATGGGCAGGCCAGAAGGCGGTCCATTGCCTCCCAGAGCGCTTCTTCCCACGCACTGAGCCCAGGGCGGGCCAACGGGTCCAGCAGGCCCTCGCCGAAGGTTTGCTCCGCCAGGGCCCTCAGGGCCGGCGTGAGCACCAGCGTCCGGGGCAGACCTGTCGAGCTGCGGTTACGGTCGTCGTGCGGGTGGTCGATCCACGGCCACTCCCCCCTGAGCGCGGCTTCCTCCGCTTCGGCCTCATCCTGTGACACCTGATCCCCCAGGAGCGGGTGCACGAGCGTCAGGGTCTGAAATGCCATGGCGGCGAACGCGAAGGCATCGGTCAGGCTGTTCACGCCGCTGCGACCGGCGTACACCTCCGGCGCCGCGAACCACGGGGTCAGCACCCGCTCGCTGAGCGGCTTGGACGCGTACCGCAGGTTGTCGACGTCGATCAGGGACACGGTGTCGTCGCCGCTGAACAGCACGTTGGCCGGTGAGGGGTCCCCGTACACCAGCCCGCGGCTGTGCAGGTGCCCGAGCAGGCGCGCCGTCCTGGCCAGCACCGCCAGGCGCCGGCGCAGCCCACCGGTCCTGACGTACCACTCCCCGGGCGTGGCCTCCACGTGCGGCACCTGACACAGGGACGCGAGCGGCTGCGCGCCGGGGACCCGCTCCATCACGTAGCCGACGTGCGGGCGTTGCAGCAACCGGATGGGCCGGGCGATCTTCAGATCCTCGAGCGGCAGGTTGCGGACGGCACTCAGGCGCCGCAGCCACTGGTCTCGGGCCGCCTCGTCCGGCAACCGCAGCACCTTCACCACGTACCGTTCGTCTTGCGTGGCGTACACGCTGCCCTGGCCGCCCGTCCCCAGTTCACCGACAAGTTCATGGGTTCGTCCCCCATCGTCTTTCACGTTCACGCCTCAACTCCCCCTATCCGCAGGTACACCACGGTCTTGTCGTCACTGTGTCCAGGTACTGGCCACTGCCTGAGCGCGCGGCGCAGGGCCTGCCCCCGGGCGGCGGCCGGGCGATCCTCCAGGCCGGTCAGCCACTGCAGGAGGTCAGGGACGTGGTGTTCCGGCACATCATCGGCAATCCCGTCTGACAGCAGCAGTACGCGGACTTGCCCGGACGTCTTCATGTCGTGTACCTGCCAGTCGTTCATGTGATGGGGCGTGCCGAGCCCCACCGTGGTGTTAGTGAAGTGTTCCTCCGCGCGGCCACCGAGGGTCCGCAGCCCCTCCGGACTGTCGACCGCCGCCAGGCCATCCCCGAGCGCCAGGAGGATCAGGCGCCACTCCAGGCCGTCCGGCAGGGCCAGGGCCAGCAGGCAGGTGGTCGCGCAGTCGTCGGCCGGCAGCGGCGCGACTTCCAGCCGCCAGAGGACTTCCAGGAGCCGCACCAGCAGGCCGACAGGTGCACCCGGCGCGCGGCTCCACTGACGCGCGGCTCGTTTCGCGGCCCGCACGCCGGCCCGCGCGCCTTCCCGGGCATGCGGGCGGGACCCGAGTCCGTCGCAGACCACCGCGCAGTGCACGGTCCCGTAATTGGTCCGCCATCGGGTCCAGGTCCAGGCGTCCTGATTGGCAAGGTCAGCTGCGACGTGCGCAGGACCGGCCACTGAAGCGCCGAACGCCCGGTCGCCGCGCAGGCGCTCAGAGGTCGAGGTCATCGAACCCGTCATCAGCGCCCAGGTCAGGTAAAGTCACCACCTGATCGGGCGTGGCCGAACGGGACCGGGCCGTCACGCTCATCGTGACGAACCTGAAAAACCGCCGGAGCTGGCGCGCTTCCGCTGCCCGCCGCACATGATCCTCCCCAGCAAATCGCGTCAGCACCTTCAGATCAGCGTCCTCCCCAACAGCCAGGGCCAGCCGGACGGCTTTCGAAGCCCGTGGGGAGGTCAGGAGCCCCTCCAGCGGCGCTTCCCACTCATCTGTGGGCACGCCGTCCGACACCAAGACGACAGTGGGCCGGTAGGCCCGCCCAGGCACCAGATTGCGGTTGTCCAGGATCCGGGTGGTCAAGGTCAATACGGAGCCGAGGGGGGTGTGGCCTTTGGCGTCCAGCGCTTCAAACTTGACGTCCCGGGCTGGTTTCAGCGGCACGTGAACGCGCGCTTCGCGCCCACTGAACGCCAGTACCGCGACATGAATCTCCGCGCCGCCCGCCTGTTCCTGCGCGAACGCGTGCAACATGTCACGCACGGCTGTATTCAGCGCTGCCAGCTTGCCGTCCTCCGCCATCGAGCCGCTGACGTCGAGCAGCAGGAGGACCGGCAACGGCCGCGGCGCCGCCACCGTGATGTCCTTTAAGGTCAGCCTCCCGCTGCTCACGAGCCGTCTTCGTCCTTTACCACTGCCTCCCAGCCGCTGCGGAGCCGTTCGGCGTCTTCCTGCGTCCAGTTGGTGGCTGACGAGGGCGCAAGCGCCCACCGCCGGAGGGCTGCAGAAGAGTTGAGAATTGACTGGCGACGGCGCTGCTCCTGCTTAATCCGCTCCACGCCGCGCTGCACCGCACCACAATCCTGTGGAATGCAGCGCCCTGCATTCCTCTCTAATTCGTCTTGAAGCACGCCGCGCAGACTGCTCAGCCGGGCGTCCGTCATCACGCGTACGCCGTACTCGAGCATGACCAGCACACCTTCGATGCGGACTTTGGCGACGGGCACCCGCTGCCGCTCCGGTCGCGGCTTCCAAACCTCGAAGGGAAGGGCCGGCGCGCGGCCATACGCCATAGCGCGGCTGGCCTGACCCATCGTGGGGAAGAACACTTTGCCCGACCATTTCGCCATTTCGTTCAAGATAAAACAAACCTGGAATTATCGCCGCCTCACATTCGTCTACCCCTGGTAGGTGATCAGTGGCGCTCAGCGTAGCGACAGCCTTGCTTGAAGGCATGTGTACATCCGGGAGCAGAAACGGAAGCGGGCATATCGTGAGAGGAGCGCGCATCAAAGTGCTGGCAGAAGAGTCGGTGAGATCGCGGCCCGGCTGAAAACTTGGATCGAGAAGCACACTCGGGAACAGCGTATGGAAGGCGTGGCCACACCGCCACCGTGACGATCGCTGGGCGTACGCCGGCACCAAGCTGGTCTTCCGGCTCCCTACAGTTTCCTTTCTGTTCAGCTCGCTGCTGCAGGTCCGTTCAGTGTGGAGTCCACCCGCCTCTAACTCTGGTGCACGAACGAACTTCCTCACCGCTCCGCTAGCTTCTTGGCATGACCTATGCCGGAGTGAAGGATCAACTTGCTGCACCCTTTCCAGCGCGGCGGGTGCTGTGGCGGGCGCAGAACTTCTCACGCGACCGCACGACCGCCCGCATGGTCGCGTACGTGGACGCCCGGACCGTGATGGACCGGCTGGACGAGGTCTGCCCGGACGCCTGGGAGTTTGACGTGGAGTTCCTGCCCGGTCCACTGCCCGCCGCCCGCGGTCGCCTCACGGTGTTGGGGCTCACGCGGTGTGACGTGGGCGAAGCGGGTGAAGGCGACGCGGCCACGCTCAAGGCCGCCGCGAGCGACGCGTTGAAGCGCTGCGCCGTGCATTTTGGCGTTGGACGGTACCTGTATGACCTGCCGAGCCCCTGGGTGGCGTGGGATGAGGAGCGGCGCGCGCCTGCCGAACTGCCACGTCTGCCGGAATGGGCGCTCAGTGAGGATGAGCGCCCCAACGGGGCCACGCATGTCCTGGGCACCCTGGACGCCCTGCGCGCTGGGCTCCCGCAGGACGTCGGCCAGCTGCGCGAGGTGTACCGGCACGTCCGGGCGGCCCTTGACGCGGCGGCACAGTAGGACGCCTGTAAGGCGCCGGCAGTGCATCCTAAGAGCCTATGAGGACAGTCATCCTGGGGACGGGCACGCCGCCCGAAGCGCGCGGCACGGTCCTGGCCCTGAACCGCCGGGCTGCGGCGCGTCTGGGGGCCCGCCCCCAGCGGCTTGACGCGTACGCCCACCGCGTCCTGCTGGAGTCAGGGCAGGCGGTGGCCTCCCCGACCCTGGCCCACCGGCTGCTGACCGGCGCCGTCCAGGAAGCACTCGGGAGTGGCGACCCGGGGCTGCTTGCCCGCTCGTTGGGCAGCGCAGTGCGTGAACTGCTGCGCAGCGGCATCGACCTGGCCCTGCTGTCCCAGGACGAGTCGCCTCAGGTCCAGCGGTTGTGCTGCGTGGCTGCCCTCTACCAGCGCGCCTTGCGCGACCACGCGGTCATCGACCCCGTCGAAGCGGTGCGGCTCGCCGCCCGCTTCGCGGTGCCGGAGCCGCTGACAGTCTTCGGGTACTCCCGGCTGTCCCCGGATCAGCTGCTGTTTCTGGACGCGGCGGCGGGGGAGGGCAGCGTTGTGGCGCTGCCCTGGGAAGATCATCCCTATTTCGAGGAGACGCTGCAGGCGGCATCGAAGCTCGAAGCGCTGGGCTGGACCGTGGAGCGGCGCCAGGACCAGTCTGAAGGGCTCTCAGGCGCGTTCCTGGGCCGCTCAACCGGGGCCGGTGCCCTGCATATCGCGGCGTCGGAGGACGACGAACTGCGCGCGGCCCTGCGGCAGGTCAAGGGCCTGCTGCGCCGCGGCGTGGCGGCGGCCGACATTGCGCTTGTCGTGAACGATGACGACCTGTGGGCGCCGCGGGTGCGGGCCGTGGCCTGGGAATACGGAATTCCCGTGCAGTTCTCGACCTCCGTGCCGCTGGCGGACACCCGACCTGGCCGCTGGCTGGAACGCGTGCTGACCGCCGTGGAAGAAGGCCTTGCATTCGAGGCGCTCAGCCGCGTTTTCGCGCACCCACTGGACGCCGGCATGGACGGCGCCGTGTGGCAGCAGGCCCGCACGCGGCGCCCGCAGGCCGCGCCGGAGTGGCAGGCCCTGGGGCTCGACGCGGCTGGGTTTGACTGGCCGGCGCAGGCGTCCCGCGCCGACTGGGTGGAGCGCGTCGGCACCCTGATCGTCGCCCGGGGCCTTGCGGACCGGGCCACCCGGACGCAGGACCTCCTGGCCCTGAACTTCCTGCGCGCGGAACTGGCGGTCCTGGCCGCCCCGCCCGGTGACCGACTCCCACGAGGGGCGTTCATTCAGGAGCTCCGCGAGGTGCTGGCGCTCGTGATGGTGCCCTCGGATCCCGGCTCACGCGGCGTGGAACTGCTCACGCCGCCGTCCCTGGTGGGGGCGCAGGTGCCGCACGTGTTCGTGCTGGGCGCGGTCGACGGGGGCCTGCCCGCGCGGATGAAGGACGACCCGGCGCTGGATTTCACGGAGCGCCGCCGCCTGGCCCGCGCCGGTTTTGCCCTCGATACTGCCGCCGCACTCGCCCGGCGTGACGCGGTGACCTTCTGGGCGCTGCTTCACGCGGCAGGGGAGACCTGTACGCTCAGCTACGCCCGCCTGGGCGGCGCCGGCGAGCAGCAGCCCAGCCCGTTTCTCGCCCGCCTGCCCCTGACGCCCGCCGCGCTGGAAGCCGCCGCCTGCAGCCCTGAGGAAGTCCGGCGTGGCCTGGTCCGCCGTGAAGGCACGTACGTCGATCCTGCGCTGGCCGCGATCCGCGCCGCGTACCAGGTGGAGGTCCGCCGCATTCAACAGCCGTCGTATGACGAGCACGACGGCCTGACCGGTCAGCCGCTGGCGCCGGCCGACCTGGTGTTCAGCGCCTCACAACTCTCGGTGCTCGGCCGCTGCGCGTTCCGCTGGTGGCTGGAGTACGGCCTGAAGCTGCGGGATCAGACGGTGGACGACCAGGCGTTCGGCCTGGGTCGGCTCCGGCATGGGGCGCTGGCCTTTGCGGTCAGACGCGCCGCCCAACCACCCGCCGCCGACCTGCGCGCGGCGCTGCTGGACGCGCTGGATGAGGGGCTGCGTCACACGGAGGAGGCAGAAGTCTGGCCCCAGACGCCCGAGTGGGCGCATGAACGCCGGGACGTGCTCGCCGGCCTACGCCAGGCGGTGCGGGCCGAAGGGTTCCTCCAGACCGGCGCCGTGCCGCTGGCCGCCGAGCAGCCCTTCGAAGGCGAGTGGCAGGGCCTGCAGGTGCGCGGCGTGGTCGACCGGGTCGATCAGCTGGGTGAGCGGCTGCTGATCGTGGATTACAAGAGCGGCTCGGGTCGCCCGCTCGGCGTTCAGGACGACACCGGCCGGTTGGGGCTCGACATTCAGTTGCCCCTGTACGCGCAGGCGGCCCTGCCGGCGCTGTACCCCGAAGGGCGGCTGGGCGGCGCCCTGTACCTCTCGCTGCAGCACGGCACAGTGCTCAGCCGCCTGAAGCTCTCACCCACCGAGCTCGACGCCTTCGGTGACCGCGTCCGCACCGCCCTGACGCAGGGCGCGTTTCCACCCCGGCCGGACACGGACTTCAAAACCTGCCGCACCTGCCAGTGGACCGGCGTGTGCCGCGGCGGCGAGCGGCTGGAAGGCAAGGTGCACCGGTGAGCCTGACAGACGCCCAGCAGCAGGCTGCCCACGCGCCCGGCAGCGTCGCCGTGATGGCCGGCGCCGGCAGCGGGAAGACCCACATGCTCGTCGCCCGGTACCTGCACCACCTGCAGACCCTCTCGCCGCTGGAGATCGTCGCGACCACCTTCACGGAGAAAGCGGCGGCCGAACTTCGCGCCCGGATCCGGCGTGGGGTTCAGGCGTCCCGACCGGACGATTTCGAAACCCTGGCGGAACTGGAAGCGGCGCAGATCAGCACCATCCACGCGCTGTGCGCCCGCATCGTCCGTGATCACCCGGCGGCGGCGGACGTGCGGCCTGACGTCACCATTCTCGACGAAGGGCAGGCCAGGGTGTGGCGCGCCCGGCATCTGCGCCCCGCGCTGGCTGAATTGCCAGACCGGCTGTTCACCCACGTGTCCTTCTCCAGAATGGCTGGCCTGCTGCCGGCGCTGCTCGACGATCCCCTGCTCGCGGAGCGTGCACTGTCGGTCGGCCGGGACCGCTGGGAAACGTGGGCCACGCAGGCCAGGGCGCAGGCGCTGGATGAACTGACTGGCGCCGCCAGCTGGCAGGCCGCCGTTCACGTCCTGCAGACCTGCAGCGGCACGCCCGGTGACCGTATGGAGGCCGTGCGGCGCGAAGCCCTGACCCACCTCGCCGCCCTGACCGGGGAAGGCCTCATGGCCGCCGTGGCGGGGCTCCTGGAGCTCAAACTGACCGGGGGCAGCCCGAAAGCCTGGCCGAACGGCGACCTGGCCCAGGTGAAAGAAGCGGTCAAAACGCTGCGGGGTCACCTGGAAGCGGCGCAGAAGACCGGGCTGCTCACCCTCACGCCGTCCGCCGCGGACGAGTGGCTGGCCGCGGCCCTCCCGGACGTGCGCGAAGCGTTTGTGGCGGTGCGTGACACCCTGACCCGGCTCAAGCGCCAGGCTGGCCTGCTGGACTTCGCGGCGCTGGAGGTCCGTGCCCTGCAGGCCCTCCAGGACCCGGCGGTGCGCGCGCACTACCACGGGCGCTGGCGCGCCTACCTGATCGATGAAGCGCAGGACACGAACCCGGTGCAGGCTGAACTGCTCGACCTCCTGTCGGGAGGAGCGCAGCGGACCCTGGTCGGGGACGAGAAGCAAAGTGTGTACGGCTTTCGCCGGGCGGACCCCGCCCTCTTCCGCGCGGCCGGCGCCCTCATCGCGTCGTCGGGCGGCGCCGCCGTGTCCCTGGACCGCAGTTTCCGCACGCACGCGGCCCTCGTGGACACCGCCAACCGCGTGTTCGCGACCTTGCTTGGTCCCCTGCACGCGCCACTCACGGCCGACCGGGCCGGGCCGCCCGGCCCGGCCGTGGAAGCGTGGCACCTGGAGGACACCAAGCCCAAAGCGCGGGCGCGCATGGCGGAAGCCGCCCACCTCGCCGCCCGGGTGCGGGCCCTGCTGGACGAACCCACCCTGATCTACGACCCGCACCTGCGCGGTGAACGCCCAGTCCGTCCCGGCGATATCGCGGTCCTCACCCGGGGCTGGGCGGCCCTGCGGCCCATCGGCCGCGCGCTGGCCGAGGCGGGCGTTCCCGTGCATGAAGCGGGCGGCGGCTCCCTGCTGGACACGCAGGAAGCGCGTGACGGCCTGGCCCTCCTGGCGGCCACCGCACTGCACGACCCGGCCGCGCTGGTGGCGGTGCTGCGCTCCCCGCTGGGCGGCGTGAATGACGCGGTCATCTGGGACCTGGCGCGCGCGCGCGGCGAGGACGGCGACTGGTTCCGGGCGCTGGAGACCTCCACCGCGCCGCCGCTCGAGCGCGCCCGGCATCTGATGGGTGAGCTGCGCCGGTTGTGCCGCCAGGAGCCGCCGAGTGTGCTGCTGCAGCAGGCCGATCGCCTCACCGGGTACACGGCGGTCCTGGCGAACCTCTGGGACGCGGAGCGCCGGCTCGCGGACTGGCGGGGCCTGACCGAGTTGGTGCGGCAGCTGGAACGGGGCCATGACGAGACCTTCACGGTCGTGCAGGCCCTGCGGGAGATGATTCAGGCGGACGTGGTCGTGCCCCGCCCCCCGCTGGAAGCGGGGGACGCGGTCATCCTGACCACCATGCACTCCAGTAAAGGCCTGGAGTGGCCGGTGGTGCTGGTCGCCGATCTGAACTGGAGTGCGCCGGGTGAGTCGGGCGACGTGCTACTGGACGCGGAACTCGGGGTCGGGTTGCGGCAGGACGAGACGCCCACCGTGGCCTGGACGCTGATGGCCGCCCGGCGGCGCGCCCGGGAAGAGGCCGAAGCGCGGCGCCTGCTGTACGTGGCCCTCACGCGCGCCCGGGACCGGTTGATCCTCAGCGCCAACGGACCGGCCAAGCCCGGCACGCTCCTGGGGCTGCTTGCCCCTGGTCTGCAGGCGGCGGGCGTGGACCTTCAGGAATTCGCCGCCCCAGCGCGGGATCCGGCGCGCGCCGTGAAAGCGGATCCTCCGGCCGCTCCCCTGCCCGCAGCCCTCTGGCCGGACCCGGTGGAGCTTCACCCTGTGCCGGGTCCCGCGCCGGTTGTGGCCGGCCTGACTGACGTCCTGACCGACGACTGGGCAGAAATCCTGGACCTTCTGGATCCCGCCTGGACAGCCTGGGCACAGGCTCTCGCGGACTGCGGCGTGCCGGCACCCAGTGACGTTCACGTGGACCTGCCCGTGGACGGCCGCGTCTCCGGCACCAGCGCTTTGATGCTGTGGCGCCGTAGCGCTGGTGACGTGCTGCTGCTCGAAGGCCAGGCCCCGTCGCCGCTGGCCCGTGCCCTGACCGTGCATCTGCACGACCCGCCAGACTTGGTCGCGCGGCAGCTGCAGGACGCCCTCCAGTGAAAGGATTCTCATGCGCCTGATTCCCGCCCGCACCTTCCAGAAAAGCGTCGACCGACTGGACGCCCAGTCCCAGAACCTCATCAAAACCACCGTGATGGACCTGTGTCTCGACCTCGCCAGCCAGGGAAAACCTCGCCCGGGCCTGCGGTTTCACAAGCTCGACCGCACCGTCCGTGATCCCGGTATTCGCAGCGTGTCGGCCAGCCCGGACCTGCGCGTCATCCTGCACCAGACCGGTGAAACCTACGTTCTCCTGTACGCCCATCATCACGACGCGGCGTACGACTGGGCGGCCCGGCGGCGCCTGCAGCCCAACCCGGAAACCGGCGCGATGCAACTCGTGGACATCGAGGAGGTCACGCAGATCGTCACCCGACAGGTCACCCAGACGCAGACCTTCCTTTTCCGTGAGTACGAGCCGCGCTACCTGATGTCCCTGGGGGTCCCGGAAGCCTACGTGGAGGCCGTCCGGCACGCCACCGAGGAGAACTTCGATCCCCTGTTCGAAGTGCTGCCCGAAGAGGCCAGCGAACGGCTCCTGGCCCTGATGGACGGGGAACTCGTGCTGCCGCCCATGCCGGTG
The DNA here is from genome assembly GCF_003028415.1 of Deinococcus arcticus. Lineage (NCBI taxonomy): Bacteria > Thermotogati > Deinococcota > Deinococci > Deinococcales > Deinococcaceae > Deinococcus > Deinococcus arcticus. The sequence goes on along the minus strand of NZ_PYSV01000017.1, from coordinate 3,598 downwards.
CCGGCCGGCGGTGATCCGTTTGATCATCCGGACGCCCAGCGTCACTTCCAGGTGACCACCGACGAGGCCGAACTGCAGGCCGCCCTCAACGGCCGCTGGGAAGAATGGATGATCTACCTTCATCCTGCCCAGCGGCACCTCGCGGAGCGCCGGCAAAGCGGTCCTGCCCGGGTCACCGGGAGCGCCGGCACCGGAAAGACCGTGGTGGCCCTCCACCGCACCGCGCATCTGGCTCGGCAGCACCCGCAGGCCCGGGTGCTGCTGACGTCCTTCAGTCGAACCCTCTCATCCCGATTGGACGAGAAGCTCGCCCTGCTCCTGCCAGATGACCGGCAGCGTGCCCAGGTCACCGTGATGAACCTGCACCGCCTCGCCAGCCGGCTCGGCCGGCAGTGGAGTTTGCCCCACCGGCTCCTGGCCGACGAGGAACTGACGGGCGCCCTCACCCGGGCCGCTCGGGCGGTCGCCAGTGACCTGCCCCTCGCCTTCCTCCGGGCCGAGTGGCAGGCGGTCGTCGAGCCGCGCGGGCTGCGCACCTGGGACGAGTACCGCGCGGCCCCCCGGACGGGCCGTGGCGTAGCGCTCGGCGCGCGGCAGCGCCTGGCGATCTGGAAGGTGTTTGAGGCCCTGCAGGCCGAACTGCGCCGTCAGGGTCAGACCACATGGGGGCTGCTGTGCCACGACGTGGCCGACGCCCTGGCCACCCAGGGGCCGCCGTTCGACCATGCCGTGGTGGACGAAGCGCAGGACCTCGGGCCGGCTGAACTGCGCCTGCTGCGCGCCCTGGTGGCCGCTGGGCCGGACGACCTCTTCCTGTGCGCCGACCCGGCCCAGCGGATCTTCCGGGCGCGCAGCTCCTGGCTGTCGAGCGGCATCGACGTCCGCGGGCGAGCCAGCCGCCTGAAGATCAACTACCGGACTTCCGGGGAGATCCGGCAGTTTGCCGACCGCGTCCTCGGAGAGGTGCGTTCCGAAGAGGACCTGCCCGAGGCGCGGCGGACCATCAACCGCTTCAGCGGGCCGCGCCCCGACGTTCGCCGGTTCGACACGCGTCAGGCGGAGCTCGACGGCGTCAGCCGCTGGATCCAGGCCCGGCTCGGCGAGGGGCTGCGCGCGGGGGAGGTCGCGGTCTTTACCCGCGCGCGGTCCGCAACAAGGGAAGACGCCCTGCTGCGCCTGCTGGGCACCGACATTCAAACGCTGGAGGCCGACATGCCGCACCAGTTGGACCGGCTCACCGTCACGACCATGCACCGGGCCAAGGGCCTGGAATTCCGGGCGGTGGTCTTGATGGACGCCGGTGCAGACGTCCTGCCGTCACCCGCGGCGCTTCAGGACGTTCAGGACCCGGCGGACCGTGAGGCGGTGCTGGAGCAGGAACGGCAGCTGCTCTATGTGGCAGCGACCCGCGCGCGCGAGCAGCTCCTGATCACCCACGTCGGGGCCGCCAGTCCCTTCATCCAGGCTGAGCCATGACACTTGGCGTCGTGACCGGCAGACGTTCCCGCCGTGCACCAGACAGTGGAAGCTGCTCATGGACCCGTTGGACCGGGTCTGCCCCGCAGGTGTTGGCGTGTCCGCGTCAAGCCTGCGGCAGCGTCTTGACGGCCGGGCGCCGACTTGAAGGGCTGCATTGGCCGGGTGTGCCAGCCAGAGTTTCACTCAAGCAGTGGGGGAGGGGCTGCTGATGGGGTATTGCCGCGAGCATTTCTGTTCCAGGTGCGGATATAAGGCCGTCGTATCGGGCGGCCCCGATGTGGGGATGGCCATGAGTTATACGCTGACCATCTCCTGCCAGGACTGTGAGGAGTTGCACGACGTGGGCTGGCTGGAGCCAAAGTTCGCCGTGGAGGCTCAGGGTCAGTCGACCTTTCAGTGGAAACAGCTGCGGCTGCGCTGCCCGAAGAATGCCGCACACCACTGGGAGCCCTACACCGGACAGTGCCCGGTGTGCTCGGCGGCGCTGCAGATCAATGAGGAGGGGGAAGGCTATCACTGGGACTAATTTGACGTTGCCCATCGACGTGGCCATGACGCAGTACGAGGCCCTGCGCACTCAGTTCTGCCGGGGGGCTCCTGGAGCTGAGGAGCACGCCAGGGGCGTCGACCAGGCCTTGATGGCCATGTGGGAGCGGTACACCTTGCCCTACCGCGTGGTGCGGCTGGACCGGTACGGCCAGGAGCTTCACCCGCACTACGTGGTGTACCGGGTCGAGGGCCATGGCCTCGAGCACGAGGTGTGGCATCTGCGCGGGGAGCACCGCGAGCGAGACGCGGTGCGGATGAGCGTGATGCTGCGCAACGAGAAACTCCTCTCACAGCAGGAGGCCCTCGAGCAGGGTGAATTGGACTGGTCTCTCCGGCAGTCCCGGGCGAACGTGCTGGCTTTGCAGGGGATTCAACTCACAGAAGACGCGCTGACGTCCGGATCCTCTGTGCCCGAGAGTGCCGCCCTGACAAACGAGTGGCGTCAGACCTCACCGTTCACGGAGGAATATCAGACGCTGGAGTACGTGCTCGAGTTCGGGGGTGAAGGGGGCCGCGCCGCCATTGTGCGGACCCACCTCAGGGGCCGGCCCCGCTACTGGACCCTGGTCAACCACCTCACCTGGGACGATGACGAGCCTCAAGTGGGTGGAACCAGTCTGGAATACCTGGGAACAGAGGCTGAAACCGCTTTGCGGGCTTGTCCCTACCGGTGGCCACGGCTGGTCGGCCTGGCCCTCGCTCCTGACCTGATACCCGTGGTGCAGGCCATTCTGTCTGAAGAAGGAAAGACCCTCGACGACTGGTTGCAATTCATCGGAGGTGACGATGCCCAGCAGTGGTCTTGTCAGTACGTCTGGTGGAACTGTGACGCCTTCACGCCGGAACCGGTTGATGCGTACTGGCTGACTGCCCGGCCAGAGGTCGTGCGGCGGACGTTGGGCGGTCTTTCACAGCTGCAGGTGGCGGGCCTCACCGTGAATCCGGGTGAGCCGGTCGGCGTGTTGGTAGACCGCAGTGGGCGGGTCCTGATCACCGAGGCCTATCAGTACCCCACCAGCAATATGTGGAGCGTGATTCCGTTTTCTGAAGTCAGGAGATTTCAGGTGAACACGCTGGTCGACCTTCCATTTGTCGCGCCTTCCCATCCCCTGGAATAGAGCTGCCTCATGCTCGCAGACACGCTCTCGACAGCAGTCAATACCGTCAGCGTTGAACTCGACGGGAGGAGCTGAAGCCACCGTCAATACCGTCAGCGCGAACAGTGGGGCTTCGCCCCACATTCGACCACCTGCCGCTGAGAGCGCCGGCGCCATTCAGTTTGATCAGCGTCATGAGCGCCGTTCCTAGACGCGTCATAGATGCATTCGCCGTATGTGGGATCATCGCCGCATGGTTCGAGTCACCCTGCTGGGCGTGGAGACACCCGTCGTCCTGAACGAGCCTGGCCCACCCGTCACAGAAGCGAACGTCGCCGCCCTCAGTACCCGACAGTTTCTCAGATGTGCGTCTTGGACGGCATGAACAGGTCAATCAGTCGTAAGAGGGGCACCTCTTCGTGATCAACCTTCCGGCTGATGGCGCGAACCAGGGCCCGTAAACCCAGCGTCAC